>JAZSNZ010000145.1:0-10424 GCA_045536645.1 Acutalibacteraceae bacterium | reverse complement strand
AGAAGGTAATTAAATGAGTACTTTATTATCAGTATCAGTAGCACTGCTGGCAGGCCTGCTGATGACAAGACTTTTCAAGCCCCTTAAGCTGCCGTCTGTTACAGCATATCTTATCTCGGGCGTGCTTATCGGACCTTACTGCCTCGGAGCCCTTGATATCAAGGGACTGGGATTTGGCAGCATGGACGATGTTACACACCTTGCCCTTATTTCTGAAGTAGCACTGGGCTTTATTGCGTTTTCAATAGGCAATGAGTTCAGAGTAGATGACCTTAAGCAGACAGGAAAAACTGCAACAGTTGTAGGTATCGTTCAGGCGCTGATGGCAACACTGCTTGTTGACCTGTCGCTTTACACAGTGCATCTTATAATGCCCGATAAGCTCACCGTTCCCCAGCTTCTGACTCTCGGTGCAATCGCAACAGCAACTGCACCTGCAGCAACACTGATGGTCGTTCGCCAGTACAAGGCAAAGGGAGCGCTTACAAGCCTGCTGCTGCCTGTTGTAGCGCTGGACGATGCTGTGGGTCTGGTGGTTTTCGCAGTCAGCTTCGGTGTTGCGAAAACACTTGTAAGCGGCTCGGTTGACCTAATTTCCATAATCGTAAATCCCCTTGTTGAAATAGTCTGCTCGCTGCTGCTCGGTGCGGTAATGGGCTGGATACTGACACTGCTTGAAAAGCTGTTTAACTCCAATACAAACCGACTGAATATGACCATCGCTTTTGTGTTCCTCACAGCTTCCCTTGCAATGCTCGATTTCCATGTAGGCCCTGTCCACATCAGCTTCTCTTCGCTTCTGGTATGTATGATGCTGGGCACCATGTTCTGCAATACCTGCCCCTTGTCCCACGATCTTATGGCGGCTGCTGATAAGTGGACTTCGCCATTGTTTGCGCTGTTCTTCGTAATAAGCGGTGCAGAGCTTGAACTGAGCGTGTTTACAGATATTGCAATCGTAGGCATCGGCGTTGTTTACATAATATTCCGTTCGGCAGGTAAATACATCGGTTCCTTCATCAGTGCAAAGGCAATGAAATGTGAGCCTTCCATTCAGAAATATCTGGGAATCACACTTCTGCCTCAGGCAGGCGTTGCACTGGGAATGTGCACCACAGCCATGCAGCTTGGGGAGCAGGGACATCTTATCAGAAACATAACACTCTTTGCGGTGCTTATCTATGAGCTGTTCGGACCGCTCATGACAAGACAGGCACTCATGGCAGCAGGAGATATAACTCCCATGTCTGATGATGTAAAGAACCGCAGAAAGACAAAGCTGGAAGCAGCAAAGAAATAAACAGAAAGACAGGATTGAGTTCTCTCAATCCTATCTTTTTTATATTCAGAGCTACTCCTTTTCCGAAAGAGCATGTATATCACAAAGCAGGTTATACACTCCGTCCTCGGACAGCACTCCCCGTTTAAGGTCAGAGGGCAGCTCACCGCGTTCATCGCATTCAAAATCTTTTATCCACTGACCGTTGCTGTAATAATCGACAAGCTCCTCGAGCATTCCTTTTATGTAGATGTCCTGCAAAACACAGTCTGGCTCTGCTTGCATGACAAATCCGATAATGTCAAAATACAGCTCCATTTTTCGTATTCTGTCTATCGTTTCCGAAAGCTGAAATTCATTGAGCATTGCAGATGCACCTCACTGGAAAAATAGTCTGTTTATCAAAGACAGCGATAGTAAGGGCAGATATCTTCGTAATGCCCATCCTTCATCCGAAAGCCCTTCGGGATAATGCCGAGCGGAACAAATCCAAGACGCTCGTATAAATGCCGCGCGTGAATATTGGAAGCGACCACTGCATTGAACTGCATTATTTCAAATCCGTGCAGCCGTCCCTGTTTTAATGAATCTATGACAAGCTTTTCTCCGATATGCAGGCCTCTGTGCTCTGAGCTGACCGCATAGCTCGAATTGCAGATGTGTCCGCATCTGCCCACATTATTAGGATGCAGTATGTAAAGTCCGTATACTTTCCCTGTTTCGGAATCTGCCGCAACGCCGTTGTAGGTCTGGACAGCGAAAAAATCTCTTCCGCTTTCAGCAGTCAGAAACTCCTCTTGAGGAAAAGCAATTCCATCTTCCACAACCTTATTCCATATCTTTATCATTTCGGGCAGATCGCAGTCTTTGTATTCTCTTATAATGATTTCCATGTCACACACCTCGCAGGTTATTATACCATAACTTTATTGAATATACCACATATTTAAATGCTTCTCCTTGGGGAGAAGCTGTCACCGCAGGTGATTGATGAGGTGTAAAGTTCAAAGCCGACATATTTCTGATAATTTCAATCTTCCGTCAAATCCAGATTTTTCCACCCGTAACGGCAAACAGATATTATCATAGAGGCCTCACTGACAATTTCATCGATAATTCCTGCCCATGAGCCTACTATTATATCGTACACTATCCACAGAGGAGAATTGATAAATATTCCCACAGCACGGATTTTTCGTGCATTGTATGTATAGCCGCCTACCGTTGCGGCAATATTAGCGGCAACAGGGAGAACAGACCACCATCCGTCCCAGGTAAAGACTAAAGCAATAAATTGCAATAAACAGATTATACAGCACATTATTTTGCCTTTCAGAAAAGCATTTTTACTTCCCAGACAAAATGAACGAACAGTATTTAAAATGTAACTGATTCCTCCTGTCACTGCACCCAGCATCAGCAAATGTGCAGTGTAGCACAGATATGAAACAAATTGTACCCGAAACAAGGTTTTATTGCTCTTGAATTGATAGGAAAGAAAAAACAGGACAGTGCCCAGAATGCCTATTGCCTGTATGAAAATAAACCTCATAGAATAATACCTCTTGCAATTATTGCTTGTCGTACATATAATACCATACTTACAGCAAAAAAACAGGTGTATTTTATATCGGCCACAGTTTTATTATCCTCTTTCCTGAGGAGATAATTTAAATAAGATTTTAGCCTTTTGATGCTGACACGTCAAATGTACATTACATATCTCACTATTTCTTGACTTTGCATTATGCCTGTGATATAATTTTTGCGATGATTAGGCGTTGTGCTGATTTTGGTTGACATAACGTCGTGCAAAAGATAATGACGAATGGAGATAATGAATCATGGAAAGAATTAAGACCCTTAACACCCGCAATATGTGTGAAAGCGCAAAGAAGGGCGGCTGCGGCGAGTGCCAGACTTCCTGCCAGTCTGCTTGCAAGACCAGCTGCGGCGTTGCAAACCAGAAGTGCGAGAATAAGGACAAGAAGAACTGATTGTTAAATAATCGCAATGAAAAAGGTGCCGCCTGAGCAGGCGGTGCCTTTTATATTTAAAACGGAGGCACCACAATGGTTCATCAGTATAAACTCAACGGTTACAATATAGTAGTTGACAGCTGTTCGGGCTCAGTCCATGTTGTTGACGAGGTTGCATATGATATCATTGCCATGTACAAGGAAAAGAGCGCGGATGAGATAGTATCCGATCTTCTTGCAAAGTACGCAGACAGGGAAGATGTAACAGAAGAAGAGCTTTACGGCTGCATTGAGGACGTAAAGAGCCTTGAGGAGGCAGGAAAGCTGTACACTCCCGATAGCTTTGCCGATATGGCAGGCACCTTCAAGGAGCGTTCGGGCAATGTTATAAAGGCGCTGTGCCTTCATGTTGCCCACACCTGCAATCTCAACTGCTCCTATTGCTTTGCAAGTCAGGGCAAGTACCATGGCGACAGAGCGCTGATGAGCTTTGAGGTAGGCAAGAGGGCTCTTGATTTTCTGATGGACAATTCGGGCACTCGTACAAACCTTGAGGTGGACTTCTTCGGCGGCGAGCCGCTGATGAACTGGGACGTAGTAAAGCAGCTGGTTGAGTACGCAAGGAGCGTTGAGAAGGAGAGAGGAAAGAATTTCCGCTTTACCCTTACCACCAACGGAATGCTCATTGACGATGATGTAATAGAGTTTTCAAATAAAGAAATGAGCAATGTTGTTCTGTCTCTTGACGGCAGAAAAGAGATACACGACAGGCTGAGAGTTGACTACGCAGGCAAGGGCAGCTATGACACAATTGTTCCGAAGTTTAAAAAGTTTGTAGAGGCGAGAGGCAATCAGGGCTATTATATGCGCGGAACCTTTACCCATGCAAACCCTGATTTTACAAAGGATGTATTCCATATGGCTGACCTCGGCTTTACAGAGCTGAGCATGGAGCCTGTGGTCTGTGCATCTGGTGATCCTGCTGAGCTGACAAAGGAAGATATAGAGGTAGTCAAGGAGCAGTACGAGATACTTGCAAAGGACATGATACGCCGCAGAAAAGACGGCAAACCCATTACATTCTACCATTATATGCTCGATCTCATGGAAGGCCCCTGCATTTACAAGCGTATTTCAGGATGCGGCTCGGGCACTGAATACATGGCAGTAACCCCCTGGGGCGATTTATATCCCTGCCACCAGTTCGTAGGTGATGAGAAGCATAAGCTTGGCAACGTATGGGATGGAGTCACAAATGATGAGCTGAGAGAGGAATTTCGAAGCTGTAATGCATACGCACGCCCCGAGTGTGCTGACTGTTGGGCAAAGCTTTACTGCTCGGGCGGCTGTGCGGCAAACGCATATCACGCAACAGGCTCAATACGCGGAATATACGAGCCCGGCTGTGAGCTCTTCAAAAAGCGCATCGAATGTGCCATAATGATGCAGGTAGCTGCCCAGGACGAATAACAAAAAGTTTAGTCCACCTTTTCAAAGGTGGTGGGATTCACAAGGGCAAAGCCCTTGTGTCGCCCTCCGCAGAGGGCGAAATTCCCTTTTGCAAATATACCGCAGGAGGGTAACCTAAACAGTCCGGTGTACTGTTTAGGTGTAGGGAACCCTCGGCGGGGGTTCCCTATGCCGCCCATCGGGCGGCTTTTGTGTCTTCGATAAGCATCGAGGCAGCCTTGCCCAACTGCCAAAAGGCAGTTGGGGATTAAGAACAAAAAGTCGGGGACAGCGTCCCCGAACCCCTGCCAAGGGACGCTGTCCCTTGACTCTGCAAGTTTTTTGAAAAAAACTTGACTAAAAATTTTGATTATTGGCGGTGAGATAGTGAATACGCCCATAGCTGATTTTCTCAGAGAATATCAAAAATCGAATAAAATCCGCTTTCATATGCCGGGTCATAAGGGCGTATCTTACATTGGCTGTGAAGCCCTTGACATAACGGAAGTAAAGGGAGCAGATGCTCTTTACGAAGCCGAAGGTATAATAGCTGAAAGCGAAAGCAACGCATCACGACTTTTCGGCAGTGCAAAGACTCTTTATTCCACCGAAGGCTCCAGCCAGTGCATACGCGCAATGCTTTATCTTGCGCTCTGCAATAGCAGCAGCAGAACGGTAGTCGCCGCAAGAAATGTGCACAAAGCCTTTGTATATGCCGCTGCGCTGCTTGATTTTGAGATTGTGTGGCTTATGCCTGAGGAGAGCACATCGCTGTGTGCCTGTCCTGTTTCTGCAAAGCAGCTTGAAAAAGCTCTGCAAAGCCTTCCCGAAACCCCTGCGGCAGTTTACATAACAACAGTCGATTGTCTTGGAAACGTGGCAGATACAAAAGCACTTGCAGAGGTTTGCCATGAAAAAGGCACGATTCTTGTTTGCGACAACGCTCACGGAGCGTATCTGCATTTCCTTACACCCTCACAGCACCCACTGGATCTTGGCGCAGATATTTGCTGTGACTCAGCTCATAAGACACTGCCTGTCTTAACAGGCGGCGCATATCTTCATATAAGCAGGAATGCCCCCGAAGTCTTCTCGCAGAACGCCAAAAAAGCCATGGCGCTGTTCGGTTCAACCAGTCCATCATATCTGACCCTTGCATCTCTCGACGAGTGCAACAGATATCTGTCCGATGGCTATTCCAATCGTCTCTCAGCCATGACCGAGCAGATAGACAGCACCCGAAAAATACTTTCCGCAAACGGCTGGCAGACAGAAGAGACCGATCCGTTGAGGATAACAATAAAAGCACCCGAGGGAATAACAGGTAAAGAAATAGCAGAAAAGCTCAGAACAGAGGGAATAGAGTGTGAATATTCAGATCCCGATTTCTGTGTACTTATGCTGACACCCGAAAACACAAAAGATGAGCTTTTCACCCTCGAAAAAGCACTGAAAACGAATAAAAGCCCTTACAAGCAGAACACCTTTACACCGCTGAAAGCCGCAGAAACAGTGACTTCTGTAAGAAAAGCCCTTTTCTCACCATCGGAAACGGTAAAAGCCGAAAATTCCCTCGGCAGAGTGTGCGGCGCACCCACAGTGTCCTGTCCTCCTGCAATTCCCATAGCCGTTTCGGGGGAAAAAATTGACATGAATATGCTTAGGCTTTTTGAATATTATGGTATTAATGAAATTGAGGTTCTTAAATAAACCGCATTCACACCTTGCACAAAGAAAGGCGTTAGCATAGGCTAACCGTTGGTGCATAACGCCAAAAAGTCGGCAGCAGGGAATAAATGGAAGCAAAATTCCTTGACAAAACCTTCCTGAGGATCTATTATATATGTGCAGTTAGCGAGGACTAACCGAGCCCTTGCACAGTAAGGAGAAATTGCAATGAGCACACTTAAGGATATAAAGGTCGGACATTCAGCCAGAGTACTGAAGGTCAACGGCGAAGGCGCAGTAAAGCGCAGAATAATGGACATGGGCATAACAAAGGGCATAACCATAAAGGTGCGCAAGGTAGCGCCTCTGGGAGACCCCATGGAGCTTACCGTCCGCGGCTATGAGCTTTCCCTTCGCAAGGCAGATGCGGAAATGATAGAGGTAGCAATGCAGTAAATAATTATGTGGGTTTATCCCACATATTTTTCAGACAATTGGTTAGCTGAAGCTAATCACCAAGGAGAGAAAACAAAAATGAGTATCAGAATTGCACTTGCAGGCAATCCGAACAGCGGAAAGACAACGCTGTTCAATGCACTGACAGGCTCGAATCAGTACGTGGGCAACTGGCCGGGCGTAACGGTAGAGAAGAAAGAGGGAAACCTCAAAAAATATGACGGAGTCATCGTGACCGACCTTCCGGGCATATATTCTCTTTCGCCCTATACCCTTGAGGAGGTCGTGGCAAGAAAGTACCTTGTGGACGAACGCCCCGAAGCCATACTCAATATCGTAGACGGCACCAACATCGAGCGTAATCTCTATCTCACCACTCAGCTAATCGAGCTTGGAATCCCCGTTGTAGTGGCGATAAACATGATGGATATCGTCCGCAAAAACGGCGACAAGATAGATATCGAAATGCTGGGACAGCGTCTTGGCTGTAAAGTTGTCGAGCTTTCCGCCCTTAAAAACGACGGAATCTTCGATGCGGCAGAAGCCGCAATAGAAGCAGCAAAGCAGGGAGACAGAGAACCTGCACACATCTTCTGCGGAACGGTGGAGCACGCCATAGCACACATAGAAGAGGCGGCAGTCCACGGACTTCCCGACGAGCAGCAGCGCTGGTATGCAATAAAGATTTTCGAGCGCGACAGCAGAGTTATTGAAAAGCTTGGCATTGAGCAGACTCTTGTGGAGCATATTGAAAAGGACATACAGGCAGCAGAGCGCAGAATGGACGACGATGCAGAGAGCATCATCACCAACGAGCGCTATCTGTACATAGAAAAGATACTTCACGGCTGCTATGTCAGAAAGAACGCGGGCAAAAAGACACTGTCTGAAAAGATAGACATGGTAGCGACAAACCGTATTCTTGCAATTCCCATTTTTGTACTTGTCATGCTGGGAGTTTACACCCTGTCCATCGGAACCATAGGCGACTGGACGGTAGGCTTTATGAATGACACACTCTTCGGTGAGTGGATAATCCCTGCAGTGACCTCTTTCCTTGAGAACATCGGCTGTGCATCATGGCTTGTAAGCCTTGTATCCGACGGTATAGTCGGCGGCGTGGGCGCAGTTCTGGGCTTTGTGCCTCAGATGCTTATCCTCTTTCTGCTCCTTTCCATTCTTGAGGATATCGGGTATATGTCAAGAATTGCATTTATCATGGACAGACTCTTCCGCAAGTTCGGACTTTCCGGCAAGAGCTTCATACCTCTGCTTGTAGCCTCAGGTTGTGGTGTGTTGGGTGTTATGGTATCCCGTACCATCGAGCAGGAGCGTGACCGCAGAAGGATCGTCATGACCACCTGCTTTGTACCCTGCGGCGCAAAGATGCCCATAGTCGGACTTATCGCAGGCGCACTCTTCGGAAACAGCCCCGTAATCGCACTGTCTGCTTATCTTATCGGTATCGGCTCTGTTATCGTATCAGGTCTGATACTCAAAAAGACAAAGCCCTTTGCAGGCGAAGCGGCAACCTTTGTAATGGAGCTGCCTGCATATCACGCACCTGTTGCAAAGAACGTTCTTCGTGCAACATGGGAGCGCGGCTGGGACTTTATAAAACGTGCAGGAACAGTTATCCTTGCAGCCAGCATCATCATCTGGGTGCTCAACAGCTTAAGCTTTGAGGGCGGACTGCATTATATCGGCGATGGCGATGCAAAGTCGATTCTCAACGTTATCGGTGAGTTTATAGCAGTTGTCTTTGCACCTCTCGGCTTTGGCAAGTGGCAGGCAGCAGTTGCAACCATCCTGGGACTTGTTGCAAAGGAAGGGGTAGTAGGCGTGTTCGGTACACTTTCCGAAATGCTGTCGGGCAGTGTTGACCTTATGACAGAGGTTGAAGAGGGCATGACAAGAAACGCCGCCATTATCGGTCAGGAGTTCTTCGGCAGCAATAAGCTTTCCGCATTCTCGTTCATGATATTCAACCTTCTCTGCGCTCCCTGCTTTGCGGCAATGGGCGCAATAAAGAGAGAGATGAACAGTCCGAAGTGGACCTTCTTCGCTCTCGGTTACATGACCGCATTTGCCTATGCCGTGTCACTCATGGTGTATCAGATAGGCATGTACATAGTAACAGGCGTGTTCGGTTTCTGGACTGCAGCGGCATTTGCAGTGATGCTTGTGCTTCTGTACTTCCTTTTCAGGAAAAACAAGTACATGCATACACCTCTTAAGGCAAAATAAGGAGATGTGAAATATGAATCTTCCGACAATTATTGTTTTATCAATAGTAGTGATAATCTTTCTTGCAATAGTGATAAAACAGGTGCGCGACAGAAAGGAGGGCAAATGCTCCTGTTCCTGCAGCGGCTCCTGCGGCAGCTGCGGTCTTTACGGTACCTGTCATGCAGAAAAAGAAGATAAGTAAAACAAAGTCCCCGGAAAATTTTTCCGGGGACTTTGTTTTACTTTTGGTCATAATCATATTATGAAGATAAAGGAAAAATAAGTGTAACAACAGTAATAATGAATTATACTTTGGTTTTTTATAACAGGTAATGTGCGTGCATTCACATTGATTTATTAAAAAGTATGCATAAACACCTTTGCTGACATTGACATCAAACTGAAAAAGTGATATATTCAATTATATGTTACTTGGTTTTTATGTTGAATTATATTGAAACATTTGTCGGAAGTTTTCATAACAGAAAATTAAGTTGTGTGTTATGAGTGTGTGGGGTTGGATAGAATAAGTCGGGTCTGCGAAAATTACACGCAAGCTGTTGTTATGTATACTTTGAATGCCCGCAGCAGACTGTATCTACAGGCGGCTGCGTTTTTTATAGAAAAATCAGTCGGGAGAGAAGCCGATGTGTTAGAACCAAATGTACAACTGAACGAAAAAACGATTCTTGTTACCGGAGCAGCCGGATTTATCGGCTCGAATCTAGTTAAGAGTCTTTACGAAACTGCAGAAAAAATAACTGTCATCGGACTTGACAATATGAATGATTATTACGACGTTCATATTAAGGAGTACAGGTTGAATGAGCTTTGCGGATACAAATCCTTCATTTTCATTAAGGGTAATCTTGCAGATAAAGCTTTGATTGATTCGATATTCGAGAAGTATAAGCCGCAGATAGTGATTAATCTTGCTGCACAGGCAGGCGTGCGCTATTCAATTACAAATCCGGATGTATATATCGAATCAAACCTTATTGGATTCTATAATATTCTTGAGGCTTGCCGCTATAATGATGTGGAACATCTTGTGTATGCGAGCTCGTCAAGCATTTATGGATCAAATACAAAGGTACCCTATTCAGTCGACGATAAAGTGGACAATCCTGTCAGTCTTTATGCGGCAACCAAAAAGTGCAATGAGTTGTTGGCTTATTCATACAGTAAGCTTTACAATATTCCGTCTACCGGATTGAGATTCTTTACTGTATACGGTCCCGCAGGTCGGCCTGACATGGCATATTTTGACTTTACCAATAAGCTGATAAAAGGTGAGACTATCCGGATTTTCAATTACGGTAACTGCAAAAGGGATTTTACGTATATTGATGATATTGTTTATG
>JAZSNZ010000192.1:0-1625 GCA_045536645.1 Acutalibacteraceae bacterium | reverse complement strand
AGGGACATTTGCCGTTGCAAAAGGGAATGTGGATATATAATCCTATGGGTTTCATATAATCACCTTTGAAAAGAGGCGGCATATTGCCGCCTCTTTTAGTCGTTGTCATCAAGCTTGAGAACTGCCATAAATGCTTCGAATGGTACGGAAACTGAGCCGAGCTGGCGCATCTTCTTTTTACCCTCTTTCTGCTTTTCAAGCAGCTTCTTCTTTCTGGTAATATCGCCGCCGTAGCACTTTGCAAGAACGTCCTTGCGCATTGCCTTTACAGTCTCTCTGGCGATTATCTTGCCGCCGATAGCTGCCTGAATGGGAACCTCGAACATCTGACGGGGGATATTTTCCTTAAGTCTGCCTGCAAGGGTCCTTGCTCTCGGGTAGGCCTTGTCAGCATGAACAATAAAGCTCAGTGCGTCAACTATATCGCCATTGAGCAGAATATCGAGCTTTACAAGGTTCGATTTTACATAGCCCTTGAGTTCATAATCAAAGGAGGCGTAGCCCTTTGAACGGCTCTTTATTGCATCAAAGAAGTCGTAGACAATCTCATTAAGGGGCAGTTCGTAGTGCATATCAACACGGTCGGGGGTGATGTAGTCCATCCCTTTGAACACGCCTCGTCTGTCCTGTGCAAGCTCCATGATGTTGCCCACATACTCGGCGGGAGTATAGATATGAGCATCGGTAATAGGCTCCTCGGAATAATCGATCAGAGCAGGATCGGGGTAGTTTGTGGGGTTATCGATCTCCACACACTCACCGTCGGTCTTGTATATCCTGTAGATAACGCTGGGAGCGGTGGTTATAAGCTCCAGGTCAAATTCTCTGTCGAGACGCTCCTGGATAATCTCCATGTGGAGAAGTCCGAGGAATCCACATCTGAAGCCAAATCCCAAAGCTATGGAGGTCTCAGGCTCGAAGGTCAGTGCAGCATCATTGAGCTGCAGCTTGCCCAGAGCATCACGGAGGTTTTCATACTTTGCGCCGTCTGCAGGGTAAATACCGCAGTACACCATGGGATTTACCTTGCGGTAGCCCGGCAGAGGCTCCGAGGCAGGATTGTCAACCTTTGTAATTGTATCGCCCACTCGTGCATCAGCCACGCTCTTGATGGACGCTGCAATGTATCCAACTTCACCTGCGGCTATCTCGCCAACAGGGTCAAGACTCATTGCACGCAGGAATCCGCACTCGACCACCTGGAACTCTGCGCCTGTGTTCATCATGCGGATGGTGTCGCCCACCTTGACTGTACCGCTCTTTACTCTGACATAGGCAATAACGCCTCTGTAGGAATCATAGTAGCTGTCAAATATCATGGCCTGGAGCGGTGCGTCTCTGTCGGCCTCGGGAGGAGGAATGACCTCTACTATCTTTTCAAGTACATCCTCTATATTGGTACCGCACTTTGCAGAAATTTTCGGTGCATCCTCTGCAGGTATGCCGATAACGTCCTCAATCTCCTTGATGCACCTGTCGGGATCTGCGGAGATAAGGTCGATTTTGTTTATAACGGGCAGAATCTCAAGGCCTGCGTCCACTGCAAGGTATGTGTTGGCTAAGGTCTGTGCTTCGATCCCCTGAGAAGCGTCAACTATCAGTATGGCGCCCTCACAGGCGGCAAG
>JAZSNZ010000075.1:0-6117 GCA_045536645.1 Acutalibacteraceae bacterium | reverse complement strand
CCCCTTCTGCGACAGCCACTTCTGCGACAGCCTCTCCTGCGACAGCCTCTTCTGCGACAGCCTCTTCTGCGACAGCCTCTTCTGCGACAGCCTCTTCTGCGACAGCCTCTTCTGCGACAGTCTCTTCTGCGACGGCCTCTTCTGTGACAGTCTCTTCTGCGTCAGCCTCTTCTGCGACAGCTTCTTCTGCAACAGCCTCTTCTGCAGCAGTTTCTTCTGTCACAGTCACGGTTTCAGCTACGTCTGTGATTTGGACAGCTTCGTTTTCCATGATGTTGTTTTCTTCCATTTTCGTACCTCCTTATTTTTTTCGCAATACAAAAAGCATGAAATCAACCGAAAGCTGTTTCATGCTTAAATACCGCAGTGAGTATCCGAAAAAGAGATACAAAAACATGACAGCGCTCCACATATCTGTGACAGTACGGTACATATTCTGCACCGTCCCAGCAAAGGGGCGAAAGGCGTAGCCCCACTGCTTCGGCGGAAGCACCTTTTTGCGCTTTTTACGTTGGCCTTGCGTAATAAAAAAGCACTACTTGTGAGCACCGCACCTCTATCAGTTGAAAATATGCATTTGTATTGCATTAAAGTATTTTTATGCTATCACATAAAATTTCTCATGTCAACATATTTCGATAAAGGAAAGGAGTGACCGCAGAAGCGGTCACTCCCTGAATGTACTAATGACAGATAAGGCTGTTTACGAAGTTGTGCATTTCGGCAGAAGAAGATACATATTTTGCCTGCTCAACGATTGCTCGCTGTCTGGGTTTTGGCAGTGATGCAAAATACTCCATGGCATAAACGTTCTGAGACAGAGCCATGCCGAATCCCACGGGCAGATCCTCAAAATTGCTCATTGTCATTGAAAACACCTCCGAATGCAGTATTCCGCAAAGGGGAGGCAATATACCTCAGAGAGTGGAACGACGAAGTATAATTTCGTATGGCACGAGGGTGCGAACGGGTGGATCTGATTTTTCGATAAGTCTTAAAAGAATACGGCATGCCTTATCGCCGAGTATTCTGGGATTTACATTTACAGCGGTGACAGGTGGCTTGTGAGTTGACAAAACAGAGCTGTCATTAAAGCTCGCTATCCTGACATCTTCGGGAATGCTCAGGTTGAGAGCATCAAGATTCATCAGTGTCCAGTAGCAAAGAGTATCATCAGCTGTGATTATGGCATCGGGGGGAGCGGTATTCATCATTTTGAAAATGGTATTTACAACAAGCTGCTCATTTTTTAGATTCATATGTATAAGCAGAGGGTCAATCTCGATACCGCTTGAGCGGTAAGCTTCCATATAACCTTTCATTCTTGTGTTAAAGGCTATAGAATTTATATTGGGAGCAAGGAAGGCTATCCGTTTGCAGCCCATGGCAAAGAGATGTTCGGTAAGCTCACGGCATGCGGCAATATTGTCATTATCCACATGATAAATATCGGTTTTCTGAGAAGCACCGATCATAACAAAGGGTATATTGTGCTCACGGAGAAGATCTTCGTAAGTATCAAAAATTGTGGAACGAAGGAAAATAAGTCCGTCTATCTTGCCGCTTTTGACAAGACGCTCTACGGAGTTTTCTTCGCTTTCGCAGTCACTGGTTATAATTACATCGTAGGATGCATTATTTGCAGTGATAAATACAGAGAAAAGGCACTCAAGGAAAAATGTAGAGCTTGTATTTGCAAAATCCGAGGGCATAACAGCGGCTATGGTATGATTTTTCCTTTCTGGATTATCTTTCTGAGAGGAAATGGGACGGTAATCCTTTTCTGCCATGACACGCAGAACTTCATTCCTTGTAGCCTCGCTGACACGACCCTTTCCGGAGATTGCACGGGATACGGTCGCTTTTGAGATGCCCAGTGTACGGGCTATATCTTCGATTGTTACCTTACCGCTCATATTCAGCGCCCCTTTGTGAAAAATACAGAAACATTATACAACTTAGCGCAATAAAATGCAATACAGCAAAAAAGTACTGCAAATGCATACAGCATTTGCAGTACAACACAATTGTTGAATTTATTCAGCGTCAGAATCCGAGGTGATATCCGAATCACTCATATCCGAGTCGGACAAAGTGTCCTTTGCAAGCTCCGATTCTTTCACCGTTTCAGACAATACGAAGTCGGCATCGTCCTCGGTGTAATAGCCGAAAGACTCGTTTTCGGAAGGAGCATAGAAAATCTCGCTTTCCTCACAGACAGTTTCAGTGTCATATGCAGCATAGGAGGCTTCTTCCTTGACACCTGCTGACTGCAGAAAGAAAACTGACAGACCGAAAACGAATATAAGACAGGCGGCAGCAGCGCCAATGAAGGTGAAGACCTTGCGTACATTGCTTTCGGAAGGGGCAGAGGGAGTGATAACAGTGACCTTTTTATCATCAAGCTTTTCAATACGCTTTTTTACATCACTAAAGTCGAGCTTTATTTTATCCTCGAAGGAATTTCCGATAAGCTCGTAAATATCTTTTTCGTTCATTCAAAGCACCTTCCTTTCTATATTATATCAGACAGCATCGAGCGGAGCTTTTTAAGTGCCTGTGCGTGACGCCATTTGACCGTACCAAGAGGGACGTCCAGCAGATCGGCGATCTCGTTGAGAGTCAGTCCGCTCATGGAGTGGAGAGTAATGACCTCGCGCTCCTTGTCACCGAGAGAATCAAGAGCAGAATCTATAGAATGCCCAATGACCGCAGAATCCTCGGTGGAAGCACTCGAAGCAATTCTGTCACCGTTGTCTTCTGTAATTGCGTCAAGACTGTCAGTCCTGCCGCGAGTAACTGCATTAAGTGCCAGATTTCTTGCGATGCGATATATCCACGCTCTGCCGTTTCCCACCGCTGTAAAGGTAGAAGCAGAAGCCCACACACGGACAAAGGTATCCTGCATTATGTCCTCTGCTGCAGCATGACTTTTCACAATAGAGTAAGCAACGGCATAAACCCCTCTGGCACAGGCATTGTAAAGCTGCTCGAGGCTTTCAGAGCAGCCCTGAGCGACATGTTTTATAAGTATATCGAACTGGTGAGATTCCATTCAGAGAACCCCCTACAATAATATTGACCCCTCAGAACTGAAAAAGGTTGGTAATGTTAGTATAACTTATGCAACTATTTTTTTCTACATAAAATGAAAAAAATATTGAGAGTCAGTGTCTGTTTGTGTTATACTAATAAAACCGCAGTGAAAATGACAGGAAAGGATAAAATGCCGTGAAATATTGCGTAAATTTAGGATGCTGGAACTCGGTATTCGCCGTTCCGTCAAGTATTGTAGATGAGCACATAAAGCTTGCGGGAGCGGCTTCTCTGAAAGTGCTGCTTTATGTTCTGCGTCATTCGGGTGAAGAGGTTGATGTGCAGCCGATGGCGGAAAATCTTTCGTTGTCTGAGGAGGATACTGCCGATGCTCTCGGTTACTGGATAACCTGCGGAGTTCTGGCAAGACGTGGGAATAACCTGACAGCAGGGGAAGCGGCAAACAGCGAGAGTGTGCCCGTTGCCGAGCGTGAGATGCCAAAGGCGGAGTCTGTACCCGCTGTTAAAAAACAGAAAAAAGAAAAGATCAGCTATAATTTCGATGAGTGTGCGGATATCATGACAAAGGACAGCTCCATAGCGGAAATGCTCCTTGCGGTGGAATCTATGCTTGCAAAACAGCTTACCCACAGAGAGGTCTCATTATACGTGACTCTTACTCACTGGTACGGCTTTGACCCGAAGCTTGTGCCGATGCTATTGCATTATTGCAGAGCGTCGGGAACACTGTCTGCATCGTACATAGAGGCAACGGGTCTGGGCTGGATAGAGGAAGGTATAGATACCATCGAAAAAGCGGAGGAAAAGGTAAGCAGAAAAACAGGCTCACGCAGAGCATGGAAGATAGTCTCGGGAGTGCTGGAGATTGACAGGGCAAAGCCTTCGGTAAAGGAAGAGGCATTCAGCAATGCGTGGATAAACGATTGGAAAATGCCACCCGAGCTTATCAATGAAGCCTACGAGCGGTGCGTAAACAAAAAAGGCAAGCTCAGCTTCAGCTACATGAACGGCATCATGGAACGCTGGCATGCAGAGGGCGTAAACACTTTGCAGAAGCTCAGAGAGCACGAAGAAAAAGACGAGAAGAAATCGAAGAAAACCACCTCTGGCAGATACGAGCCTACCTACGATAAAAGCGAGATCGATAAGTTCCTCTGGGACGATATGCTTGATACCATGGCAGAGGACGATCAGTCTGAAAATAAAAAGGAATGAACTCTTATGAACATAGATGCACCTTCCTACAGTCAGGCACTGAAGATAATAGCGCAGCGTCGTGAAAAGGCAGTTGACAGAGCACAGGAAAAGCGCGATGCACTGGTAAAGCTTGCTCCGGAATATGCAGACCACGAAAAGGCCATAGCCAGAACATCAATTCTCATTACAAAAAGCCTCCTTTCTGAGGGAATAAATATCGAAGAGGCAATGAAGAAAATAGCTGAGAGCAATTTAGACCATCAGAAGAGAATGCAGGAAATACTCAGTGAGAATGGCGTGGACACAATAGAGCCTGACTATGAGTGCAAGGAATGCTTTGATACAGGCTTTATTGACGGTAAGCCATGCGAATGCCTGCTTGAGCTTATAAAGAAACTCAGATATGAAAAGCTCAACAGCATAACACCCTTATCTCTGTGCTCATTTGATACCTTTGACCTTAAGCATTATCCCGAGGAGTCCAACTCGAGTGGAATATCGCCTCGAAAGCTTATGACGGGTATTTACCGCAGGTGTGTTGATTATGCAGAGAATTTTTCTCTTGATTCTGACAATCTGCTTTTTCAGGGTGGAGTGGGACTTGGCAAGACACACCTGTCTCTTGCAATAGCCAAGGCTGCCATCGAAAAGGGATACGGAGTGGTGTACGGAAGCGCGCAGCATTTCCTTTCAAAGATTGAGGCAGAGCATTTTGGAAGAGCCGCCACAGATGACAATACTCTCGAACTCTGTAAATCCTGCGATTTGCTGATACTTGACGATCTGGGAGTGGAGTTTTCAACAGCGTTCACCATTGCTACCATTCACGACCTTATCGATACACGTCTCTGCGCAGGCAGACCTACTATAATCAGCACAAATCTCCAGTTTGATGACCTCGAAAAGCGCTACACCGAAAGAATGACCTCACGTATCTACGGCAACTATAAGCGCTATCAGTTTATAGGCGGAGATGTAAGGATTAAGCTGAGAATTGCAAGAAAAGACGGTTATGCAAAGCCGATGTGAGAACATCGGCTTTTTTGATTTAATGTGATAAAATAATTGACAATTAGCTCGCAGTGCGATAGAATAAAACAAATATGTGAGAATATAAGGAAAAATGGGAATATTATTGAACCTCTTACGTGTTCAATTGAATTGTAAGTTTTGAAAATGAGTATAGAGTATAGAAAACAGCGATAATCAGGTTAACAGTCTGCACTGCAGATTGAAATAAATGTATATTGGAGGATGAAAAAATGAGTAACGAAAACATTGCAATGGAAAATGAGGCATTGGAAGCTGCCGAAGCAGCTGAGGCCGCAGAGGCTGTCGAAGTGACAGCAGAAGCAGAGAAAGCAGAAGTCACAGAAGCTTCAGAGCCTGAGACCGAAGCAGCAGAGGAAGAAATCGAAGAGCCTAAGATCATGCTGTTCCTTGATGAAGAGGAGGAGCAGACGGAGGAAGCGGAAGAGTATACCCCGAAGGCGGTTGCTTATCAGGAGACAGTCAAAGAAGAAGAGTCTAAAAAGACACCTGAGCAGCTTAATCTTGAAGAAGAAATTGAAAACGAAAAATTTATCCGTGACGAAACGGCGTGGATGTTTGAACGCAAACTGTTCAATATTCCCGCATGGTTCTCTCTTTCTTTTGTTTTTGGTTCAATCCCTGTGATTTACACAGGTGCATATCTTTCAAGGCTCATAGGTGGAGTGAATGCAAGCATTGTAGATCCTGAAATGACAGGACTTGGTGTGCTTGCAGCCGCCTACTTGCAAATCGTATTCGCTATTCTGTGCTTTATCAAGTCGGATCGTAGCCATGTCGTTCTGTGAGCCAAGGAGTTGATCATTTGGTTTG
>JAZSNZ010000330.1:0-3182 GCA_045536645.1 Acutalibacteraceae bacterium | reverse complement strand
GCAGAGTTATCTCGCCCGTCATCGCCACATCACTG
Organism: Acutalibacteraceae bacterium; assembly: GCA_045536645.1. Lineage (GTDB taxonomy): Bacteria > Bacillota > Clostridia > Oscillospirales > Acutalibacteraceae > JAISGQ01. The sequence continues at coordinate 3,147 of JAZSNZ010000330.1, read as the reverse complement.
CGGCAGGGTTTCCTGAGCAGTGCAGAAACAAGAGCTGTTGCGATGGTTATGCCTGCGGATGGGCCGTCCTTCGGCACTGCACCCTCGGGGGCATGGATATGGATATCGTACTTTTTATAGAACTCTGCATCGAGGCCGAGGCGTGTGCAGTAACCACGCACTGCGTTTACTGCTATCTGGGCAGATTCCTTCATTACATCACCCAGAGAACCTGTAAGGGTCAGCTTGCCGCTGCCCTCAAACAGTGCAATTTCTATCTCCAGCAATTCGCCCCCTGCGGCAGTCCATGCAAGTCCGTTGACAACGCCGCACTCGGTGAATTTCTCATTGAGGGGCTTCTTATATTTCGGAGCACCCAGCATCTCCTTGAGAGAAGAGTATTTTACCGTCACTCTCTTTACGCTCTCTGAGGCCACCTGCTTTGCTGCCTTGCGCATGAGAGAAGCGATCCTTCTTTCAAGATTACGAACGCCTGCTTCTCTTGTGTACTCGCTGATGACTGCAGAAAGGGCACTGTCATCAATTCGGAAGGTATTTCCGTTAAGACCGCTCTTCTTAAGCTGTTTGGGAATAAGGTGCCTGCGTGCGATTATCATCTTTTCTTCATGGGTATAGCTGTCCATATTGATGATATCCATTCTGTCACGCAGCGGTGCAGGTATTCTGGATGTATCGTTTGCTGTGGTTATGAACAACACCTTTGAAAGGTCAAATGGCACTTCCACATAATGGTCTGTAAAGCCGCTGTTCTGCTCGGGATCGAGAACCTCAAGAAGTGCTGCGCAGGGGTCGCCTCTGTAGTCGCTTGACAGCTTATCGACTTCATCGAGCAGGATAAGGGGATTGTTTGTGCCTGCGGAAATAAGGGCTTTTATGATTCTGCCTGCCATTGCGCCTATGTAGGTCTTTCTGTGACCTCTGATGTCTGCTTCGTCTCTGACACCGCCGAGGGACACGCGCACATATGCTCTGCCGAGAGATTCCGCAACTGACCTTGCAATGGAGGTCTTACCGACGCCGGGAGGGCCTGCAAGACAGATTATCTGTCCCTTGGATTCGGGAGCCAGCTTCATTACTGCCACACTTTCGAGTATCCTTTCCTTGACCTTCTTCATGCCGTAGTGGTCCCTCTCAAGGATAGCCTCGCATCTTCCAAAATCGAGACAGTCCTCAGTCGCTTCGTTCCACGGCAGAGAAAGGCATGTCTCAAGATAGGAACGGGAAACAGCAGATTCATTTGAGCTCTGGGGCAGCTTTGCAAGCTTATCGCACTCGGTGCTCAGATGCTTCATGGTTTTTTCGGGGAGATTCAGCTTTCCGAATGCTTCTCTGAATCTTTCTGCGTCCTTGCTGTTTGTATCCGCTTCTCCCAGCTCCTCCCAGATTACCTTCAGCTGCTCACGAAGATAATATTCGCGCTGGTTTTTTTCGATATTTTCTGCTACCTTACGCTCTATTCCGCTTTGTATCTCGGAAATAGCTGCAATGCTTCTGATGGCCTCGAGCACGATGGCGGCTCTGGCTGCATGGTTTAACTCAAGCAGAATCTCACGCTTTACGCTGGTGCTTTTGATAACATGATGAGCGATGAGGTCGGCCATGATGCCGACATCCTTGCTTCTGTTTATTGCAGCCCACGTCTCAGAAGTGGGAGGCTCGAGATTTCTGTGCTCGGGAAGGGAGAGTATGCTGTCCTTTATAAGCTGGACATAGGCAGAGGTCTCCTGATAGTTTTCAACGAAAACCTCAGTAACTTCCTGTGCCTTTGCGAGCACTGCACCCTGCTCTCTTCTCATTTCGACGATTTCCATACGGCGCTTGCCCCGTACTCCCAGCACAAGTCTCTTGCCGTTGTATCGTTTCATGACCTTTTCAAAGGAGCAGATCACGCCTATCTTCTCCACATTGAGGTTTATTACACTGTCTTCGCCCATTTTCGGCACTATAAGCACATCAGAGGCGTTTTCGATCGCATATCTGACTGCGTTGAGGTTTACTTCCTCTTCAACTATAAGACGCTCTGCCACGCCGGGCAGAACCACGTGATTTTCAATAAAGATTACGGGTAAGTATCTGAAAGTCATATTGTTCTCCATTCGGTATGTTGTCCGCAAACGTTTCGTTTGTCTGCTATACATTATAACAATTAAATTCTTCTGATTCAACATATAAATACTGTTTAAAAATTTATTCAAAAAGTGGGAGTATTGAAATCACAATAATTATAAGTTATAATCAGAAAAAACACATATTGAGGGGTAATAAAATGAGAGATTCACTGAAGACGCTGTGCGACAGCTTTATTTCAAACAGAGACATTCTGAAAAAGCATTTCAGAATGGAGAGCATTTATATCATTCCCGTGTGCGCTTCTATCTTTGCATCAAAGGGAATTGACGCAGAGCCTGAGACTCTCAGAATCTGCAAAGCTCTTCTCAAGGCTAACACAGGAGTTTTTTCCTTCTTTCGAGGTAATGTGATTCTTCCTGTCATCTCGTTTCTTGCATCAGGCAGCAATCCTGAAGAAAAAATGAATAAAATCAACGAGATATACTCCATTCTCAAGAAATACTTTTCGCGAAGCGAATATCTTGCCTATGCCGCAGCCGTGCTCGCAGACATGGCGGATATAAGCGAAGTGGATGCTCTCGCTCAGCGAGGCAGTGTTATCTACAAGCGTATGAGAAAGGAGCACCCGTTCCTGACTTCTGCTGAAGACAGCATATTTGCAGTTCTTCTTGCTTTCTGCAATCAGAGAGACAATGAGCTTATTCAGGATATGGAAACCTGCTACAATATTTTAAAGCCTGTTTTTACTTACGGCAATTATGTTCAGGCCATGTCTCATGTCATCACCCTTGCAGGAGGCAACATAACCGAAAACTGCAGAAAAGCCGCCGAGATATTCCATCTGCTCAGCTGTGCAGGCAGAAAATACAGCAGATCTTATGAGCTTTCCGTGCTCGCAGCTCTCGCCATACTGCCCGTTGACGTACAGAGCATTACTGAGGATGTTCTCGAGGTCGATAATTACCTGTCCAAGCAGAAAGGCTACGGTTTCTGGGGGCTTGACAAAAAGACAAGACTTATGCACGCAGCCATGCTTGTATCGAACGATTATTCGCAGAATCCTGCTACAACCGCCGC
>JAZSNZ010000031.1:0-11224 GCA_045536645.1 Acutalibacteraceae bacterium | reverse complement strand
CTTTTTTCATAACTCCACATGGTTTATGCCTCCTTTTCCCACGGCCAGGGCTGCCCAATCCAGTTCCAAGTATTCGTTCCTCCTGCACTGTAAAAATTCACAGGCCCTATGCAGGCTTCATAACGTGCTACGATTTCTTCCCTTTTCTTACGAAGCTCGTTATAGGTATTGAGTGCCTCACAGCAATCGGGGTGGGTATCGAGAAACAGACGGACATCGTCCATTGCAAAGCTTATGCGAGCAAGCTCTTTTTTGAGCATTCTTTTATCGTCCACAGTTATACCCCCTGTACGCAGCGAAAGGTAAGTCCAGAGCCTTGAATATTGTTCCCCTGTCCAGCGCTGTTTCCACATCGTACAGATGCTCAAAGCACTGGATGGGTACATTGGCAATGGCTAAATTCATCTGTGCCATTTCACAATTCTTTTCCATTTGCTTTCTCCTTTCATTTTTTTGATCGAGGTTACCCCTCTGTACCATATTATGAAAGGGGGCAGAAAGATGTGCATGGTCAGAATTTGTGTCTCTTTTTAAGATTGCCTGTTGCGGGGTTGTCTATGAGCTTTCCGTCTTCATCAAAGCGTGAGCCGTGACAGGGGCAGTCCCACGAATGTTCCTGCCCGTTCCATTTAAGCGCACAACCAAGATGAGGGCATCGGGGGGAAGTTGGAGTCAGAAGATTTACGGCAGATTCGAATGCATTAACAAAAAGCTGAGGTCTTAATATACTGCGTGATGGAGAAAAAACTTCCTCATATTTATTTTTCCTCTCCATTACCATGTCTCTTAAAATAATTGAGGCTGTCATTGCCCCTGTCATTCCCCATTTATTAAAACCCGATGCAACAAAAAGATTCGGCGTGTTTTTCGAATACACCCCTATATACGGCACTGCGTCAAGGGACATGCAGTCCTGCGCTGCCCAGCGGTATGTTTCCGCTGCGTTCGGATAGTGCTTTTTTGCAAATGCCTTAAGCTCGTTCCAGCCGCCGCCCGTTTTGCCTGTTCTGTGACTGCCGCCGCCAAGCAGGAGCATATTTTTATAATTCCGGAATGAAAGACCCTTTTCCGCTTCGTCCACATACATTCCGTCATAGTTCGGTGCGTTTTCAAGAGCCATCACATATGAACGATTCTGATAAAGCTTGAGAAAATAACTGCCGTGCTTATTTATAAAGGGAAAATGTGTTGCCACGATTATCTTATCTGCTGATATATGTCCCTTGTTCGTTGTTGCTATATGACCGTTTATCTCAATCACTCTTGTATTTTCGAGGATTGTAAGTTCTTCTGCGATGGCGGATATGAATTTAATCGGGTCAAACTGAGCCTGATTCTTAAATTCTATCGCTCCCGACACAGAAAAGGGCAGTGGAAGTCTTTCCTTAAACCTTGCTTTTGCACCGATTTTTTCAAGTGCTCTAAGTTCTTTTTCAAGCTTTTCTCTGCTGCTGAGAGAATACACAAAGGCGCTTTTTGTCTCAAAATCGCAGTCTATGTTTCGGCACATGCTCCTGTACTGTTCTATTGCTGCTTCGTTCGCCTCATAGTACAGTCTTGCTTTCTCAATTCCGAAGCGATTTATCAGCGAATCGTAGATAAGCCCATGCTGTGAGGTTATCTTGGCTGTTGTGTTTTTGGTGGTGCCGCTGCATATTCTGTCTGCTTCCGCCACCACGCAGTCGACACCCGATTTTTTAAACTGATACGCGCACAGTATTCCTGCGATTCCTCCGCCGATAATAAGCACCTGTGTTTTTACGGGCAGCTTGCCGTTTCTGTTTTCAAGTTCTGTTTCTGCAGACCATACTGATCTCATATTTATCACCCGTTATCAGTATGCCGCCTTTTCCCCTTAAAACTCTCGCATAAAAGAAAAAGGAGCCTGCCGCACGGCAAGCTCCGCAAAATATCAGGAATTTATCTGACAAGAGTAAAGATGTCGCAAATGACAGTCATGATAAAGAATCCAATTGCAAAGAACTTTGTCCACTTTGCAAGAAATGCATCGATAGTACGACCCTTGTTCTTGCCAAGGAAGGAATCAGAGCCACCTGCGATAGCACCGGAAAGATTTGCCTGCTGACCCTCCTGAAGAAGAACAACGATAATAATTACAACTGCAAAAACAATAAGCAGTGCGCTTGTGATAACAGACCAAACACCCATGTTCTACACCTCCATTTGCTGTGAATTACACAATTACTGCTAAAGTGTAGCACATAACTGTCCGTTTTTCAAGAGTGTTTTTGCAAATGCATGAATTTTTGTTTATGCAAGGCTTTCGAGTATCCTCAGAAGCTCCTCCATGCTTACGGTTGAGGAATACGCACTGTACGACTCCACACGGAATTGGCAGCCTCCGAAATCGAGCACCTCCACCCCATGCATTTTTGCTCTTTCCTCATTTCCGATGTTGTCAAAAGCAATGCTTGCAATCGGATCTATGCCTCGGTATGCCATGCAGTAATTCTGTTTACTGTCTGTAAGGCATATAACCTTTTCAAAACCTTCGATCTCAGCAAAGCTTACCTTTACATCAGGCTCTGCTCCGATCTTGCTTACAATATCCTCTGAAAGATTACCAAAAAAAGTTATTTCGTCTCCATCGCGATTTACAAAGCTTGCATCTGCATACCTTATGTTATCCGTAACACTGTCAGGCAGCTGATAGCACTGATATATTGTGCCGTCAGAAACAAAGGTCTCCACTGCCTTTTCTGCACCCATGGCATCTTCCTCGGTCAGATACAGAGCTACCTGTGAGGTTTTTAATTCAAAGCCCTCGGGTATATATTCAGGCAAACGCAGAACACAGTTATCGGGAATAAGGCTTTCAAGCTTTTCGTAATCTCCGTCTGCTCTTTCATATAACCCGTAAAAACCTGCACAATAGGGAGCTTCACTATCTATTGCCAGCTTTGTCAGAGAACAGTTTTCAACAAGCCAGTCATGATCGTAATTAATCTCAGGTTCTTCATCATATACATCATATTCAAATACTTCGGTGATGATTTCGCCATCAGGTGTGACTGCTGTTGACTCTTCCCTTATCTTTGTCAGCATCGGTTCAATAACCTCTGCAAGTACTGTTCCTGCTGCAAGTATCATTACGAGAACTGCGGCAAGCACAGCCGCAAAACGCCTTGATACGGTATGCCTCGGCTTCTGCTCTTCTGGGGAAAGGATTTTTCCGTAAATTCTCTGAGAATCTTCCTCTGACAGCACAACAGCATCAAATGCAGATACTATCTTTTCATTTTTCATCATAATTACCTCCTAAATATGTTTTTAGCTTCTCACGGCCTCTGTACAGATATGATCTGACCGTTGATTCCCTGGTGTTAAGTATTTTCGCTATTTCTGAGCAGGAATAGCCTTCGTAGTAATATAGATAAATGGTACTCTTATATTTGTGCGGCAGATTCATGACAGCAGAGAGTATTTCGCTGTTTTCTCCCTTTGCTTTGGGTATTTCCTCTGTCAGCTCATCTATTGAAATATCCTTTCTGCTGTGACGGCGCAAAAGGCTTTTGCAGGTATTTGCCGACGTAATCACAATCCACGCTTTTTCCTGATGTATATTTTCAAAGCTTGGCTTTTTCTCGATGTACTTTGTAAAAACCGTCTGCATTGCGTCCTCTGCATCGTATCTGTTTTTCATGTACATAAGACACACTCTGTATGTCATCTGACTGTATGTCTTATAAAATTCTCTGAAATCTTTTTCATTTGCAGACACCGTTTATCCCTCCTCGTTAATAATAACGCCTGAGCTGTTCAGATTGTTGCATTCATAAAAAAACAGTTGTATAATATCACATATCAATTTTATTGGAGACGATACGATGAACCCGTTTATAATTGCTCTTATAGTGCTTGCATCAATTGCACTGCTTGTTATTCTGACTGCATTCATATGCTACCTCAAGTGCTTCTACTCCCCCAGTCGCAAGCCTGTGGGTGAAGATGAGTATCCCACTCCCGACGGAGAAATTTATGAGCCGTATCACTCTCAGATGGTCGGATGGATAAAGAAGATGCGTGCCCATAAGAGCGAGGATATTGAAATAAAATCCTTCGACGGTCTGACGTTAAGAGGTAAGTATTTCCACGGCACTGACGACAGTATTATCGAAATAATGCTTCATGGCTACCGCGGCAGCTCCGAAAGAGATATGTGCGGAGGTATTCAGCGAGCATTTGCACTCGAGCATAACGTTTTGCTGGTCGATCAGCGAGCCAGCGGCAGAAGTGACGGGCACACAATCACTTTCGGCATCAGGGAGCGTTACGACGTTCTTTCATGGATAAATTACGCCATCGAAAAGTTCGGACCCGACTGCCGCATTATGCTCACAGGCATCTCCATGGGCGGTGCCACCGTTATGATGGCAAGTGAGCTGGATCTTCCCAAAAACGTTATCGGTATTCTCGAGGACTGCGGTTATACCTCTCCGAAGGAAATCATATCCAAGGTCATCCGTGATATGAAGCTGCCTGTCGGTATGCTCTATCCCTTTGTAAAGCTCGGCGCAAGACTTTTCGGCGGCTTTGACCTTGATTCCGCAAGTGCCATTGAGGCGGTAAAGAAGTCCCCTGTTCCAATTATCTTTGTTCATGGCGAAGACGATGCCTTTGTTCCCTGCGAAATGAGCATCAGGTGCTATGAGGCCTGCACTGCCCCCAAGATGCTTCACACCGTTCCCGATGCAGGTCACGGTCTGGCTTATATCGTCGAAAACGAAGATTACATAAAGGTTCTGGAGCAGTTTGAAAAGGAGTATCTCAATGGTTGAGGTGGTTGCCGCACTTATATGGGATAAGGACAGGTTCATGATATGTCAGAGACCTGCTCACAAGGCCCGGGGGCTTTTGTGGGAATTTGTCGGCGGAAAGGTTGAAAATGGCGAAACTAAGGAAGCGGCCCTTATCCGCGAATGCCGTGAGGAACTCGATATAACTGTTGCTGTGCGTGATGTTTTTACGCAGCTTACTCATGTATATCCTGACCTAACGGTGCATCTGACTCTTTTCAATGCCGAAATCGCAGAGGGTGTTCCCCGTCTGCTTGAGCACAACGACTTAAGATGGATAACCGTTTCCGAAATCGGTGATTTTGACTTCTGCCCTGCCGATGAGGAAATTCTTGAACTGCTGAAAAACAGGTGAAGCTATGGTACGTGAAATTATGAGAGACCCGCTTTTCTTAGGACGAAAATCCGAAAAGGCGACGGCGGAGGATATTTCTGTGGGAGAGGACCTTCTTGATACTCTAAAGGCTCACAGCGAAGAATGTGTGGGCATGGCCGCCAACATGATAGGTGTTTCAAAAAGGATTATCGTCTTTGACTGCGAGGGAGTTTACATGCTTATGTATAATCCTGAGATAATAAAATGCTCCGAGCCTTATCAGACAGAAGAAGGCTGTCTTTCTCTTACCGGAAAGAGGCCGACAAAGCGGTATAAATCAATTAAGGTGCAGTATCAGAACAGCGATTTTTCTGTGCGGTTAAAAACCTTTACAGGCTGGACCGCTCAGATTATTCAGCACGAAATTGACCACTGCAACGGGATTATTATTTAAAGAGGAGCAAATTGCTCCTCTTTTTCCGATTTTCCTGTCATATTCTGCCTATGATTGCGTCTATATTGGTGAAGGCGCTTTTCAAAACAGACGGGAGGAGGATAATTGTGGAAGACAAATCAATAATCGATCTGTATTTTGAGCGCAGCGAACAGGCTATAACGGAAACCGACAAAAAATACGGTACCTTCTGCCGATGCATTGCAATGAACATACTCAGCATTCGCGAGGACGCGGATGAGTGTGTCAATGACACCTATCTGGCTGTCTGGAACAGCATTCCCCCGGGCAATCCCGATTCTCTGCGGGCATTTCTCGGACGGATAACACGAAATCTTTCCGTCAGCCGATACCGTGCACACCGCTCACAGAAGAGGTACAGCGGTATGAATGCCATATTTGACGAGCTTAGTGAGTGCATTCCGTCTGCAAACGGCACAGAGCAGATTATTGACAGCATCCAGCTGTCTGCCCTGCTTAACCGCTGGCTCGATTCGTTAAGCGACGATGACTGCGCACTCTTTATACGCAGGTATTGGTTCGGCGAGTCTGTGGAGCAGCTTGCCCGTGCGCGCCGCTCGAGCAGCAATTCCACCTCTCAGAAGCTTTCCCGATTACGTAAAAAATTAAGACAACTGCTCAGATCGGAGGGAATTTCACTATGAAAACAGAAAAGCTGTTTGACGGCATTACCGATATAAGAGAGGACCTTATCGAGCGTGCCGAAAAGCATGAATTTACTAAAAACACAAAAAGGAACCGGTGGCTTTCTGCTGTCGCCGCCATGCTGGTAATCGCTCTTGCTGCCGGTATTATTCTATTGCCTGACAAAGGCACTGCGCCTTATGTTAAGCCTGTTGAGGAGGCAGTACAGCCTATGGCAAATTCACACTCTTCTTATGCAATTACGGAAAGTGTCTACCCGATGATGAGCGATTATCCTCAGTTTGAAAATTATTCCGACACCGCAACAGGTGCTTTCGACTACGAAAGCTACGATAAGGATTTTGAAAAATGGTGGAATGATTACAGCACCCAGATAGCGCAGGCCGAAGGGTTTGAGGACGTAATTGACCCATTTTTCGAAAAAAGTCTTTCGGTATTTCTGTCAGGCTCTGATACGGAAAACAAGATTTATTCACCGCTGAATGTTTACATGGCACTTTCAATGCTGGCAGAGATAACCGACGGGAACAGCCGCGCTCAGATACTCTCTCTGCTGGGTGCTGAAGATATGGATGCTGTACGCGCACAGGCCTCTGCTTTATGGAACGGAAACTATCGCAATGACAGCAGTACAAAAAGTATTCTCGCAAGCTCGCTGTGGCTGTCCGACGCTCTTGAATACGACGAAAACACGATGAATACCATTGCCGAAAACTATTATGCATCTTCTTTCAGAGGTGCAATGGGTTCGCCTGAATACAGCAAGGCACTGCAGAGCTGGCTTAATGAGCAGACCGGCGGACTGCTGAAGGAACAGGCTTCGCAGATAGAATTCAATCCCGATACAGTGCTTGCGCTTGCTACAACTATTTATTTCAAGGCAAGCTGGCATGACAGATTCAATGAAGCTGAAACGGAAGAAAGAATTTTCCATTGTCCCGACACGCAGCCTGAGAGCAGCACGACAAACGATATTGTCTGTGATTTCATGAACATGACATCTCACAGAGAATATTTTTGGGGCGATAATTTCGGTGCTGTGCGTCTTTCTCTCGGAAACAACTCCAAAATGTGGCTTATTCTCCCCGATGAAGGCTACACCCCTGCTGACCTTCTCAATGACTCAACTGTACCTGAGCTTATTGATTCGGGAAGCAACTATAAAAACTGCAGGTATATTGATGTAAACCTTTCTCTGCCGAAGTTCGATGTTTCTTCTCAGACCGAGCTGAAAAAAGGACTTCGTACTCTGGGAGTTACCGATATTTTTGACCCTGATATCTCTGACTTTTCGCCTATGGCTGATTCTGATGAACGCTATGTGCTCAGCAAGGCTCCGCACGATGCACGTGTGATGATAGACGAAGAAGGCTGCACCGCCGCTGCGTATACCGTTCTGATGGTAGACAAAGCAACAGGCGCTATTGAAAACAGCGACCAGATAGACTTTATCCTCGACCGTCCGTTTATCTTTGTAATTACAAGTGACGTGGATATGCCTCTGTTTGCAGGTGTTGTCAACAATCCTGTGTAAAGCAAAACGCCCTCATAGCCTGCAAGCAGCGGCTGTGAGGGCGTCTTTATTATGTCAGCTTGTATATTTCTTCATCAATGTACTCTACAGGTATTTCTTCTGTACACCACACATCATTTTCTGTTATCCCGAAAACTGCTCCGTCTTCATAGAGTCTTCTCGCAGAAATCCTGAGCATCACGGGCGTTTTTCCTGTCCATCGACAGGCTGACTGCCAGGCCTTGTCGGGGGCTGCCTGCATATGCACTGCATGGCGCTTCATTCTCTTCACTGCTCCGCTTTCCATTATCTTCGAAAGTGCCTCTGTTGTAGTTCCGTGATAGAGATATTCCGGCGGCTCTCTGTAGTCCATTTCCGGTATGACCCATGGCACTGTGTGCCCCTGGCAGGCCTTTATCATTGTCATGTCTTCACTGAAACGGTACCTGCCCTTTTCATCCTCTGCAACTATCTTTTTCAGTATTTCAATATCTATTTTATATTTACCCTCTTTATTTATCCCGTCGAGCAGACTGCTTACACTGACAAAGCCGTGTACATCCATATCAAGACCTATTTTGTCAGGTCTGTGGCGAAGAAAGTGACTTATATGTACCGAAAGCTTTTTGTATTGTGACACGGTCATTTCCCTCCTTTCGATTTTATTATACTGCATTTCCCCATGTAAAAACAATACAAATCACATTCATCACTCATTGACACAATATGGAATATAAGGTATCATTGTGTTATAATATATGTCTATGAGGTGAAAAACATGGCTAAAAAGCTTACATTACAGGAAAAACTCGAACGAAAGCATTTCAAAAGACCTAATGCTTTTCTTTACAACGCCATTATCAGAGTGTATTATGCCATGTGCAAAAAGAAGCTTGGCATAAAATTCATCTACAACGCAAGACCGGGCAAGGATAAGAACCCCTTTGTACTTATCAGCAATCATGCTTCCCGTGTGGATTATCTCTACACCGCTCCTGCCTGTCTGCCCAAAAGGCTCAATTATGTTGTCGGTTACAATGAATTTTTCCGCTCGCACCTGAAATTTATCTTCGGTCTTGCTCAGGCTATACCCAAGCGCAATTTCACCCCCGATATTCACACCATCAAGGAGGTAAAGCGCATCATAAACGCAGGTGGCAATGTCTGCTTCATGCCCGAGGGTATGAGCTCTATTTCAGGCGGCAATCAGCCCTGTGCTCTCGGCGGCGGAAAACTGCTTAAAAATCTCGGTGTCACTGTTTACTACACCAAGATAAAGGGCGGATACATGACAAACACCAAGCACTGCCTCGATGAACGCCCGGGAAAAATCGAAATAACAGTTGATAAACTCTTTACACCCGAAGACCTCAGGGCAATGACCGCCGACGAGATTCAGGAAAAGATGAACAGAGAGCTTTATCACGACGATTACCTCTGGAATCTTGAGGCAAGAGTAAAGTTCAAGGGCAATGGAGAAATGGCCAAAAACCTCGGCGATATGCTCTATCTCTGCCCTAAGTGCGGCGCTCTGCACTCCATGAAGACCGAGGGCAATATAATCAGATGCTCCGAGTGCGGCAACGGTGCTGAGGTCAATGAATATTATGACCTTATACCCCTTGATAAAGAATGCGTTATTCCTCAGACTATCCATCACTGGTATAAGCTCGAGCGGGAAAAGGCTCGCGAAGAGGTCAAAAACCCTGATTTCATTTTCTCCGAGCATGTTAAGCTCGGCACACTGCCAAAATACAAGTATCTTGAAAATCAGGAGACTTCTGTTATCACGGGCGAAGGCACTCTCACCCTTTCCCGTGACGGACTTGTTTTCGATGGCGTTAACGAAGGCAGGCCTTTCTCCTTCAGACTTCCCACCGCCTCTGTTCCCACTTACGGAATGTGCACCGATATCACCCGATTCTACACCTTCTATAACGGAGAATTCTTTGAATTTTATCCCGAAAACAACGACACCATGCGCTGGTTCCACTTAACAGAAGAGCTGCACCGCGAAAACGGCGGCAAGTGGGTCGACTGCTACAAAGATTATGAATAATCGGAGGTATTCAAGTGTCCGACATTATCAATGCTATTCTTAAAAGACGAAGCTACAGGGGAGCTTACAAAAGCACTCCTGTTCCGAGAGAGGATATTGTTAAAATCATGGAGGCAGGCCTCGCTGCCCCATCAGGCTGCAACAAGCAGACCACAAGTCTTATTGCGGTCGATGACCCTGCACTTCTTAATGAACTCAAGGCTCTCATTGACCCGCCAATTGCCATGGATGCACCTGTTTTTATCTGCGTACTGACACAGAAGACCATCGCATACAGAGACAGGACTTTCTATATTCAGGACTACTCAGCAGCTATAGAAAATATGCTCATTGCCATTACGGCTCTCGGCTATGAAAGCTGCTGGTATGAAGGACACATAACAGACGTTGACCGCATCGGCAGGAAGCTTGCCGACAGGCTGGGTGTTCCCGAAAATTACGAGCTTGCTTGCGTTCTTCCTGTGGGCATCGCTCAGTCAGAACCCACCTCTCCCAAGAAAAAGGAATTTTATAAACGTGCGTGGTTCAACGGCTTTGGAAACAGCTGATAAAAGTCAAAACGCCTCCCTTAAAAGAGGCGTTTTTATCTTGATATTGTTATTTTATTCCTATATAATGAATTTTACAGCGTTTTACGGAGGTGCTCTATGCATACCCTTATTGCATATATTCGCATAATATGCTTTTTTATTTCCACCATCCCCGACCTCAGCCGTGCAAAGAAGCTCAAGAAAAAGGGCGATGCAGCTTACACTGAGCCTCTGAACAGGCAGTTTGACAGGGCTATGGTGAAAATACCAAAGATACTGGGCGTTACTTTTTCGGTAACAGGCGAAGAAAACATAATACGCGACAGAGCCGCTATCTACGTCAGCAACCATCAGAGTTATCCTGACCCTGTTTTTATTTTCAAAACCATGGGACTTATTTTTCCTGTCCTCTGCAAAAAAGAAGTTCAGAAAATCCCTCTTGTTTCTGCATGGCTTAAGGTTTTCGACTGCGTCTTTATCGACCGCGAAGACGCAAGAAGCTCCGTTGCAAGCCTTAAAGAGGCCGCGGAGCTTGTAAATTCGGGCAAATCCATGATGATATTCCCCGAGGGCACACGAAGCTACGGAAATGAGCTCGGGGAATTTAAATCGGGTGCTTTCAAGATAGCTGAAAAAACACGTGCGCCAATTGTTCCTGTAAGGCTTCACAACGCCTGCGATGTAATGAGACGCGGCAGCGGACGGTTGCGCAAGGCTGATATCCGCATTGATTTTCTCGAGCCTATTGACATTTCCGAAATGTCACGGACTGAGCTTCGTGAAGTACCTGCAAAAATACAGACTCTTATTGCCGAAGGCATAAAAGGAGAATAAAGAGTATGAATGATAAATTTAAGATTTCAAAGGCT
>JAZSNZ010000099.1:0-3614 GCA_045536645.1 Acutalibacteraceae bacterium | reverse complement strand
CGTAGCAGTGGGCAAGAGCGCAAAGGTTACTGTTATTGCAGAGGGCGAAGGCACTCTGACTTACACATGGTATATCAGAGATCCCGGCAAGTCTGGCTTCTCCAAGTCGTCTATCACAAGCAATGAGTATGCATTTACCATGACAGAGACAAAGAGCGGCCGAGAAGTATACTGCATAGTCAAGGACGGCAACGGCAATACCGTTACTTCCGATACTGTTACCATGAGTGCTTCCTGATACGACAGGATTGCGGAAATCTTATTCTAAGATAAAGCAATAATAAAATAATCTTATATAAAAATACACCGACTCGGACAGAATGTACTGCTCGGGTCGGTGCATTGACATGGAGGGGTTCTATGAAAAAGTTTTCTCGCATAGTCTCACTTTTCCTTGCATTGGCTATAATCTTTTCTCTTGCCGCCTGCGGCAAAAAGCCCGAACAGGGTGAGAATCCTCACAATGATAATTCCGAGCCTGAAACAGAACAGACCGAAACGGTTCAGCCTGTGCAGCAGTATGTGGAAGTCAGCCGCGAGGGAAGTGTCGAGAAAATACCTGTCAGAACTGTAGAAGGTGTTGCTGCTGAGTATAAAATGGCTATGGCTACCGAGTATTTTACCTTCAGTTCTGATGGAGAATACGACACATACTCCTATGACGCATGGGAAGGCTCAACAAGGGTGTATTACTGTGTTTATCCCTATCAGGGTACCACTGCACAGGAGCTTGCAGAGGGACTTGAGCGTATGTATGGCGGCAGATATGAAAATACAGTCACCGAAAAGACCGTACTCGGTAAAAACGAAGCAATTGAGGTATGTCTTTTCGACGAGATAAGAAACAAGGAAGCTCAGATGCGTTTTTTCCTCGTTGATACCGACTATGGCTGCCTTGTTATTGAAATGCAGTTTGTCTCCGAGATGTACGAAGGGCTTTTTGATATAATGCTCGCCTGTTTTGAAACTCTTGAAATCGCAGAAAGTGAAAACCAGGGGAACAACACCGAGCATGAATCCGATCTCCTGCAATCTCCTGAACTTGCCGACATACAGAAAAAAATCGCTGATGACGGAGAGATTTTCGGTGTTGCTTATCTCGGATATTATGACGGAGGCTTTGACACTGCCATTGAAGGCATGAAAAAAGAAGGCTTCTGGGATGATTTCTGTTTTATCGGAGAGCTTACGGAAGACCGCTGCATACTTTCTGAAGGTGCAGAATGGTATGTAGTTGTTCCTGTGAGCAGAAATGCGGAAATTTCTGTTTACGAATATTACTTCGATTATGATAAGGATTACATCGAAGGCGTAAACCCCGGCGCGGGAAGAGAATATATCACTGTCAGCGATGGTATGCCTGTTCTGCTGCGCGGAAATATCAGCGATATTATGCCCAACCTGCTTGTGGAGGCCAGAACCGCAGGTGGTGAAATGGTAAAATACACACCTTGCCTCAGTCTTGAAAACGGCAGACTTGACACATTTTCAGGCGGAGTTTCCGATATAACTCCCTATGACCGTATGGGTATGTTTGCAGTTGACCCACAGCCTGATGCTGTGTTCTGCGGTACATGGAAATGCTATGAGGGTAACGGTAATGATGATATGTATGCACTTGTTCTCACCCTTAATCCCGACGGAATTGCCGAGTACAAATATGGTTATCCGAACAGTGATGCACTGGAGAGCTTTACAGGAACATGGACTCTCGACGGTGATATGATTACTCTCGATCTTATCGGAGGACCTGTGGAATTCGAAAACTTTTACGACAAAACTATCTGTTTCAAATGGGAAATTGATAATGATCCGCAGATTGATGATATTGGTCTGATTGTCCGCCATATTTCTGATTCATCACCTTTCGTATTTGGTGGTGAGGGGGCTCAGTATTGGATGATGCCTGTAAGAGAATGATGACAGTTTTTTATTTTGCATCAGAACGTCATCGACACCATTGAGTAATATCTCTGCTGTCTGTTTCGAATAATACTTGGCAAAATACAGATGGGGATATATGAATATGGAACATCCGTTGCAGAAATGATTTCGAAATCTGATACGTAACTCAGAATCCCGCTTGTGCGTCAGTTTTTGCCCCTTATCCTGACCCTTTACAGATTTATAAAGGGTATAATCTATTATAACGCAATGGAAAGAAAATGGCTTAATTATGCGATATTCATCACGCATAATAAGCCATTGGACGGCAATGAATCAATTCGAGTCTTTCTGCCCCCGCCATTAAAAAAGAAGCCACAAATCGCA
Source organism: Acutalibacteraceae bacterium (assembly GCA_045536645.1). Lineage (GTDB taxonomy): Bacteria > Bacillota > Clostridia > Oscillospirales > Acutalibacteraceae > JAISGQ01. The sequence continues at coordinate 1,343 of JAZSNZ010000099.1, read as the reverse complement.
TGACTGTGCGGTTTGTGGCTTCTTTGCTATTGCAAAACTTAGACTGAAAGTATCAGTTCCATAACTTTTCTTGGCGATTTATAAAAGAATTCTAAAAAGTATTTTAGAATGTTACAAAGCAGGTATCGAAGGGACTAAGCATCCGCCTTTCGGTATGCCGTTAAATCTATAACCTTTTCCGGCCAAGGCTGTGGCATAGGATACGCCTGTGCAACAACCTCGGCTTTTGTGCTTCATGGCATATTCGCCAGCTCCTTTCTTGGCGATAAAAAATCGCAAAAATTAACATAGGATACACGTTATCCTTAGAGAGCGATTCATATCAAATTCATGTCGAGTCTTTCTGTACCCGCCAATAAAGAATCACAGCACAGGATTTTCCGCCTGAGCTTTCAGACGATTCCAACGGCGGTCGATTTCACACTGAATCATATTGCGTACATCACCATACAGCTCATTGCACAGGTGCTTTGTCCTGCCCATCATGGAAAGCCATTTATCAACAGGTATCTTTTTTTCTTTCTGTTCAGGATCGTAGGAAAGGGAGGTGATGCCCTGTTCTATCTCATAGAGAGGGAAATAACAGCTGTCCACAGCAGCGGCGATAACTCTTCGTTCTGTGCTCGGCTTATCGCCCCAGTTAAGAGGACAGGCCGACAGGCATTTTATATATGCAGTTCCGTGATGTTTGGCGTAATACTGAGCCTTCGCGGCTTTCTTTATAAAGTCATTGGGGTCAGACTCTGCGGCAGTGGCAACATAAGGCATGCCTGTCGCCGCCATGATACGTGGCATATCCTTGTGAAAGAAGCTCTTGCCCCATTGATTTTCTCCTAAGTGCGAGGTAGCGCTTTTTGCACCCATGGGAGTGGAGTACGAAAGCTGATAGCCTGTGTTCATATAGCCGCCGTTGTCATATTCGAAAATAATAACAGGATCTCCCCGCAAAGCAGTACCGAGAGCCGAACCCATACCTATATCCATACCTCCGTCGCCGCTGACCATAACGAAAGTAATATCACCCTCGGGAATTTCGCCTCGCTCCTGCATTTTGTGATACATAGCGGAAAGGCCTGCAAGGGTCGCCGCACCGTTCTGGAAAAGATTATGAACGTAAGGCACACGAAAAGCGGTTTTCGGGTATCCTGTAGTAACTACCATACCGCAGCCTGTCTGGAACAGAAGCACAACATTGCCCTCAATGCCTCTGAGCAGTAGATTTACGTTGACAGGGATACCGCAGCCGGGACAAGCGCCGTGCCCGGGGGCAAGCCGCTTAGGTCTGGCAGTGGTATCGCGCACAGTGCCGCCCTTTACAGTGACCCTGCCGTTTTCCTCGCTGC
>JAZSNZ010000087.1:0-2958 GCA_045536645.1 Acutalibacteraceae bacterium | reverse complement strand
ACAGTCCGGTGGACTGTTTTACGATGGGTACCCTCGGCGGGGGTACCCATTGTCGTCCTGAAAGGACGACTTTCAGACAGAAATCATGATAAGAGCAAAAAACCGCCGCGGCATTGCCGCAGCGGTAAGGTTTCGCACCGTTTCTTTGGCAGCAAAGAAATGGTACAAATACGCATACATCACAGATAAGCAAAAAGCCACGGCACTGCCGTGGCTTTGAAAGCTTTTATAAGTTGGTGGCGTTGCCCCCAAACCCCGATCAAGGGGCGCTGCCCCTTGAATCCCTGCCACTTTTGAAAAAGTGGACAAAACTTTTTACATTCCTTTGCTGTAGACATCTTCGAGGTCTGAGATATCTATCTTTTCAAAAGCGCAGTCGCCGATGGCGTTTACAGTGACAATGGAGATCTTATCCCCTGAGCGCTTCTTGTCGTTTATGGAGGCCTTTGCAAGCTCAGCGGCCGAATAGGGTGACACGGTGGGGAGATTTGACTTTTCAAGTGTTTTAACAATTGAATCGGCAACATCCTTACTGCATTTGCCCATAGACGCACAGGCTCGAGCCATAATCGCAAGACCTATGGCAACGGCATGCCCGTGAGTTATCTCAAAATTACTTAAAAGCTCAACCGCATGCGCGGCAGTATGACCGAGGTTCAAAAGCTTTCGCTCGCCTGTTTCCTTTTCGTCCGCTTCGACTATCCTGCCCTTGTATTTTACGCATCGGGTGATAAGTTCGGAAATTTCCAGCTCATCAAAGCCGTCCCAGAAGCCGCCGTCGAGCACGGCGGTTTTTATTGCCTCAGCCATGCCGTCGGCAAAGATTTCGGGAGTGAGGGTGGAAAGGCAGTCCACATCACAGAGCACAGCCTGAGGCTGAATAAAAACGCCTGCAAGATTCTTGCCTGCTCGAAGGTCAACAGCGGTCTTGCCGCCGACGGAGGAATCCACTGCGGCCAAAAGAGTGGTCGGCATCTGTACATAGCGGATACCGCGAAGAAAAACCCCTGCGGCAAAGCCTGCCATGTCGCCTGTTACGCCGCCGCCGAGCGCGACGATGCAGTCAGAGCGGGTAAGCTCGTTTTCGGCAAGAAATTCGAGGATATCGCTGAGCGTGCCGATATTTTTAGAGCCTTCCCCTGCAGGGAAAATAAAGGAGCTTACCTTGAAATCGGCCTTTTCAAGGCTTTCTGTCACACGCCTAAGATACAGCGGAGCAACATTTGAATCGGTGATGACAGCAATTCTGCATCGGCCGAGAATACCGCTGAGCACCTCACCGCAGTTTTCAAGCAATCCGTTTTCTATTATAACATCGTACCCTTCGCCGACATTCACTCTCACTGTGCTCATTTATATCAATCGTCCTTTAATCAATAAATCGTAGGGGAGGATACTATCCTCCCGATAAATACGGCGGGCGGTTTTTAACCGCCCCTACAATTAAATGTACTATATCAATTTCCACCGGCGGTTGCTTTCTTTTCGCAGCCATCCCTGAGCAGTGCCCTGAGTTTTTCAGAATCTTTCGCCTTAAGAGCCTCAAGATAGTCATTGAGATTGCCGATGAGAATCTCAAGCTCTTCGGTAAGATAGTCGCTGTTGTCCATGAAAAGCTCAGTCCACATGTCTTCGTCCAGCCTTGCAACTCTGGTCATATCGCGGAAGCTGCCTGCGGAAAAACCGCGGCGGCGCTGAGCCTCGGGAGACTTTATATATGCGCTGGAGGCAATGTGTGCAAGCTGGGAGGTGTAGGCGATTATCTTATCGTGCTCATCGGGATTTGAAAAGGTGACAGAGCCAAAGCCTATATCAATATAAAAATGCTTGAGGTTTTCAAGTGTTTTTGCATCGTTGTTTTCATCGGGGGTCAGTATCATGGAAGCGCCCTCAAAGAGGTTATCGGTGGAATTGACAAAACCTCCGCGCTCCTTGCCTGCCATGGGATGACCGCCCACAAAGGAAAAGCCTTTTTCGTGAGCGATGGGAGCTATCTGCTCGCATACAGTGCGCTTTACGCCGCAGAGGTCTACTAAGATAGCCTTTTCGGATATATTATCAGCATTTGCCTTTACCCAGTTGACAGTTGCGCCGGGACGCACAGCCAGCATGATGATATCGCAGTCTTTGACAGAATTTTCGTCCAATGTTCCGTCAATAGCACCGCAGAGACGGGCAAACATCATGGTCTCTGCATCAAGGTCTATGCCGTAAACCTCATGGAGAGTGCGTGATTTTATGGATTTCGCCATGGAACCGCCGATAAGTCCCAGACCGACAACAGCAATTTTCATCTGAAACACTCCTTACTGGTGCATGAAGCCGTGGATAGCAGAACAGGTCTTTGAAAGAGAATCGAATGCCTCGGGAGTCAGAGACTGGGGGCCGTCGCAGAGAGCGTGGGCAGGGTCGTTGTGAACCTCGATGAGAAGTCCGTCAGCGCCTGCGGCAACAGCGGCAGTAGCAAGGGAGGGGATAAGGAAGCTCTTGCCTGTTGCGTGGCTGGGGTCGACAACAACGGGCAGATGGGCCAGCTTCTTGAGAACAGGCACAGCGCCGATGTCAAGGGTGTTTCTGGTATAGGTCTCGTAGGTGCGGATGCCTCGCTCGCACATGATGACCTGCTCATTACCGCCTGCCATGATGTACTCAGCACTCATGAGCCATTCTTCGTAGGTAGCAGAAAGACCTCTCTTTAAAAGGATGGGCTTATCCTGCTTGCCGAGGACTTTCAGCATATTGAAATTCTGCATGTTGCGTGCGCCGACCTGAATGATATCAACGTCCTTGAAAAGAGGGAGCTGCTCTGCGTCCATGATTTCGGTAACGATGGGCAGACCTGTCTCTTCTCTTGCAAGCTTTAGAAGCTCTATGCCGTCTGCACCCATGCCCTGAAAAGCATAGGGAGAGGTACGGGGCTTGAAAGCACCGCCGCGAAGGACAGTAGCACCGCTTGCC
>JAZSNZ010000205.1:0-13838 GCA_045536645.1 Acutalibacteraceae bacterium | reverse complement strand
GGAGGATTTACAGGATATTCCTTGACATCGGTTTTTATGTGTGATATAATTATACAAAATGAATATTTTGTATAATTGAGGGCAGAGGAATATGAAAATAGAGTACATGAGACAAGCTCCTGATATACTCAGAGGCTATTTCGGATACCTTGAGACTGTAAAAGGAAAATCACCGAAAACTGTGGAAGAATACTTTCTTGACATCAGAACTTTTCTGCGATATCTGAAAGTTTCCCGTGGAATTGTTCCTTACGGAACTGATTTGACAACTATTGAGATTCTTGATGTTGATGTTGATTTTTTATCCCGTGTCACGCTCACAGAGATTTTTGAGTTTATGAATTACACAGCTTCCGAACGTAAAAACGACGGTGCAGCTCGTTCAAGAAAATCTTCAGCGCTCAGATCGCTGTTTGATTATCTGACAAATCGTACAGGCCTGCTTAAGGATAATCCCACGGCAAATCTTGATAATCCGAAGCTTAAATCAGTTTTGCCAAAGTTTTTGAGTCTTGAGCAAAGTCAGCGGCTTCTGGAAGTTATTGACGGTCCATATAAAGCCCGTGATTATTGTATCGTAACTTTGTTTCTTAACTGTGGAATGCGTCTTTCCGAGCTTGTTGGTATAAATTTAAGCGATATACTGGATGATAACCGTCTCAGAATCACAGGTAAAGGCAACAAACAGCGAATTGTATATCTCAACGACTCCTGCAATCAGGCTATAAAAGATTATCTGAAGGTACGGCCGGTTGACTGCGTAAAAGACCGTGATGCACTGTTTATAAGCAGGCAGCTTAAAAGAATCAGTCCGAAAACTGTGCAGTATCTTGTAAAAAAATACTTATCTGAGATTGGGCTTGATGAAATGAGTGTTCATAAGCTTCGTCACACCGCTGCAACGCTTATGTATCAGCACGGAAATGTTGATATAAGGATTCTGCAGGATATTTTAGGTCACGAAAACCTTGGTACTACGCAGATTTATACTCACATTTCCGATGAACAGATGAAGCAGGCTGCTCTCTCCAATCCCCTCTCCTCTTTCGGCAAAAGCAAGAAATAAGAACAAAAGCCCACTCGTATGAATGGGCTTTTTATTTGTATTCATTTTGTCTGAGTTTTGCGACAAATCTGTTCACGCTTTATCTGACTCACTCATTCTGTCCCTCAAAATAAAACCAATCTCCTACTATATTTTCATGTGCATCTGACAAGTATGAATCATCTTTGACCAAAACCGCAACGCAGGTATATCCGCGCTTAAAATCACTGAATCTGATCGAGTATGTATATCTATCGGGATTACGATAATACGTTTTTGAAACAGCATCAATGCAGTCATTTTCGAACAGAAGCAAGATATTATTCCTCAAAGTATCGTCGTTCAAAATCTCCATACGTTCTTCTTCGGACGCTTGACCATATACTTCTAATACACCTTTGTTACAGTATAAATCGACCCCGAAGTTAAATTTCTCAAGATCATTAATGATACTATCAACAACAGCTAAGTTATTCTGGACACACAATTTACACTCACGTTTTCTGTTTTCGTACTCCGTATCATCATTCGTATGGTTGCAGCCTGCAGCTATAAAAAGCAGCAAAGCCATCATTACAGAGCAAAACAGGAAAGCCTTTGTTTTAGTCATTCATCCAGTGCCTCCGATCTGTTTAACTTCCATTTCAATATTTAATTGTAGCCGAATAAACTGTCGATTATACTTGTGCGTTTTCTGCGGCATGGAGGTTCGTTGCAATTGACAAGTATGGTGTCCTTGCCAATCATCTCTATCTCCTCCCAGCAGATAACACAGTCGTCTTCTCTGCCCAGCAGTCCGAAGCATCTGCTTTTTCCATAGATGATTATTGCACACACACGGGCGGTACAGGTATCGACCTCAACATCACTTACATATCCGAGGCATATTCCGTCACGGACATTGATAACATCCTTGTTTCTAAGATCAGCAATTCTGCAGTTCATGTCAGGCACCTCCTACAAGAAAAATATGCGTAAAAGATACCGAATATGACATATCACAGTATGCTGTCGAAAAATTCGATGTTATCAAACGAAGAAACAGCCGCAGCGGTGCATATACTGCTGTCGAGTATAAAAGTTTTAAGATTTAAGAGAAGGCCATTTCTGAGGTATGAATCTACAAGCTGTTCTGAATTATCGACAAATTCACAATTAAAAAACCAATCAGAGAAACCCTCCCCTGTTGCTTTGCACACAGCCTCTCTCTTTGTCCATAATATTGTAGCATTTGTGCTTTCATCACCGGATGAAATAAATTTCATTTCCCTTTCGCCAAACAGCCGCTTTGCTGCATGAGCGGAAAAAGAACGCGGTGCTTCTACGTCTACGCCTATGGGCATATCGGAAAGAGCAAAGAAAATCGCATTGTCTGAATGAGAAAGGCTTATATGAAGATTGCTGTTTTCAATATAGGGCTTTCCCCTGTCCGTCTTGCATATTGTTGCCCTCTGCCCTGTATATTCTTCTGCTTTGTCGCAGAGCAGCTCATATGCCATTTTTGAAATCGCCTTTGATTTTGCAATCCTCGACTCATCGATAAATTTACTCAGAAAATTATCGAGCCTGTACAGATAAAGCTTTATCATTCAAAACTCCACTTCAGTGCATCATAGAACTTGCAGTACTTTTCATACTGCTTTCTGTATATTGCCGTATTTTCGCTTACAGGGACTGTTTCGCTTTCGGGGGTTATAATCTCAACAGTAGACGCAACGTCTCTCCACAAGCCTCCTGCAACCCCTGCAAGAAGCGCTGCACCGAAGCTTCCGCCTTCAGTGCTTCCGTAAACGGTATATACAGGAAGATCGAATACATCAGCAAATATCTGTCTCCAGATTTTTGCATTTGCTCCGCCGCCTGCAAGTATTACAGAATCTGATTTAACACCGTCACTGACGCTTAAAATCAGATCATATACCTGACGGAGAGAATATGCAACGCCCTCCATGACAGCTCTTGCAAAATGTCCCTTTTTCTTTGTTGAGTCAATACCCAGAAATGCGCCCTGTGCATTAGGGTCGTTTATAGGTGCGCGTTCACCGGTCAGATACGGCAGGAAAATCAGACCGTCTGCACCTGCAGGAGTATCCATTGCAAGCTCGTCAAGCAGTGCAAAAGCACTTTTGCCTGTTTCCTCACCGAGATAGCTTTCGTAGTCGCCAAAGGTGTTTTTAAACCACTGATAGCTGCCTGCTGCAGCGAGAGTCACGCCCATTGCGTGCCATGTATCAGGAGCATTGTTGCAGGATATCTGCAGAGCTCCGCCGGGATTGGGCGTAAATGACGGAAGGCTCATGGCGACTACACCGGAGGTGCCGAGAGTGATGCCGATTCTGCCTGCACCGATAAGACCCAGGCCTGTGGTGGAAATTACAGCATCTCCGCCCCCTGCACAGACTATGCAGCCTTCGGGAAGGCCTGTAAGTCTTGCTGCTTCTGAGGTCACTTTTCCGACAATCGCCTGAGATTCAACCACCTTTGGGAACAGGCTTCTCTCAAGTCCAATCTTATCAATAAGTTCATATGCCCAGACTTTATTCTTTACGTCAAAAAGACCAAAGCCCGACGCATCGGAAACGTCTGTTTCAATAGTGCCCGAAAGGCGGAACCTTATATAGTCCTTTGGATTGATTATTATCCTTGTTTTCTCATAATTTTCCGGCTCGTTCTTTTTCATCCACAGTATCTTACCGCCTGTAAAGCCTGTAAGCATACGGTTGTTTGTATACTCAAGAAGACTCTTTTCTCCGCCTGCGGCTGCTGTAATCTCTTCGCATTCTGCTGTGGTTCTCTGATCGTTCCACAGAATAGCATTACGAACTACATTATTGTTTTCGTCAAGTGCCACCATGCCGTGCATCTGACCTGAAAAGCCGACACTGATTATCTCTCCGTCGCATTTTGAGATGACTCTTTTTAGTCCCTTTACAACAGCATTCCACCAGCATTCGGGAGCCTGCTCTGTCCAGCCTGCTTTAGGTGTAATCAACGGATATTCTTCAGTTGCAGTTACACAGATCTTTCCGTATTCATCAAGAGCAAGTATTTTACATCCCGATGTTCCGACATCAATACCAATTACCAGACGTGCCATTCTGATCACCTGATCCTTTACTTATCATCAACTACCTTAAGATGTGCAGAAGTTATCCTGTCGCATTTGCCTGTAGCAAAATCAACAGGAGAATGAACGTTGAACATAAAACCTTTATCGCTGTACTTTTTGTCTATGCCTTCCATGTAGCTTTCTTCCATTGCAATGTTCAGTACTTTACCGATTATCAAAGAATTGATATTTCTCTTTGAAAGATCAACATCGTACTCAATTTTACATTCGAGACACAAAAAGCTTTCAGCTATTCTTGGTGCAGATATGTTCTTGCATTTCTCCATTGTAAAACCGCCGGATACTATCTCATTTTCTGCCATTGAGTTTCTTCTGACTGTTTCCATACATTTATCATAGTACTTCTGAGACAGAAAATTAACACAGAATTCTCCGTCCCTTACTATGTTTGCGTATGTGTGAGTGTGACGGCCGAGACATGAAAGAATAGCATAGAATCCGCCTGCATCTCCCGAAAAACAGCTCCACGAATGGAAGCAGGCATTAGGCATTCCGTTTTCCTTGTTTGTTGTTATCATAAACAGAATCTGAGGGATACCGCATACAAATTCAGAGTGAGAAAACTCCTCAAACTGATTCTGCCAGCGTTCATATATCAGACCGTTCTGTTCTGTACTGATTTCTCTTTTCACTATGCTGCAATCCTTTCGATCGGATAATAATATCTATAGCTTAACAGAAAAGTTATAAAAAGTAAAGCAAAGAGGACTGAATTATCAGCCCTCTTAAAAAATCATATTCTCGGTAAACCGACCTTTTTATAGACCTTGCGAATCGTGCGTTCTGCAAGATAAGCGGCCTTTTCTGCGCCTTCCTTTGCCTTCTGCTCAAGGTAAGACTTATCTGTGAGAAATTCCTTGTAACGCTTCTGGATAGGTTCAAGTACAGCAATAACAGCCTCGCCCACAGCAACCTTGAAATCACCGTAACCCTTGCCATCGAAGTCCTTTTCGATCTGCTCAAAGGAAAGACCTGTACAGGCAGAATAAATCTCCATAAGGTTGTTTATGCCGCCTTTGCCCTCTCTGTAGCATACGCAGGCCTCACTGTCAGTAACAGCGGACTTGAACTTCTTCATAATGACATTAGGCTCATCGACCATAAGCACAAAGCTTCTTGTGTTGGGATCGGACTTGCTCATCTTCTTTGTAGGATCAGCAAGGCTCATAACTCGTGCTGCCTGCTTCGGAATGAAGGGCTCAGGTACTGTAAAGGTGTTTCCGTATACACCGTTGAATCGCTCTGCAACGTCACGTGTAAGCTCAAGATGCTGCTTCTGGTCTGCACCTACAGGAACCATGTCCGCATTGAACAGAAGAATATCAGAAGCCATAAGAACGGGATATGTGAAAAGTCCTGCATTGACATTGTCTGCGTGCTGCTGGGACTTATCCTTAAACTGGGTCATGCGTGAAAGCTCACCGAACTGAGTGTAGGTATTGAGTACCCATGCAAGCTCAGCATGAGCAGGCACCATACTCTGATGGTAGAATATGCACTTGTCGGGATCGACGCCTGCTGCAAGGAGCAGAGCATAAAGCTGTTCGGTGTTCTTTTTGAGTACCTTGGGGTCCTGACGAACTGTTATAGCATGGAGATTTGCTGTTGCGTAAATGCACTCGAATTCGTCCTGCATGCTTATCCAGTTGCGGATAGCACCAAGGTAGTTGCCTATGGTCATTTCACCGCTGGGCTGGATAGCAGAAAAAATTCGCTTCTTCTTTTCAGGTGTTTCCATTTTCAAATCCTCCTAAAATCAAAACTCAGCTACAAGATCGGACAGAATCGAAACACCCTTGACGATCTGCTCGTCTGACGGAGTAGTGAAATTCGCTCTGAAGGAAATACAGCTTTCAGTCTCGTCGGTAAGGAATGCAGTACCCGGAACGACTGCAACGCCCTTATCAATGCTCTTTTTGCAGAAACCAAGCATATCAGCACCCTCAGGCAGCTGACACCAGATGAACAGGCCGCCGTCAGGCTTTGTAAAGCTGACTTTGTCCTTGAATCCCTCTGCCATGCAGTCGCACATGAGCTTGCACTTGTTTCTGTAGATGCCTCTGATCATTTCAAGGTGATTTTCGTAACCGTCACCTGTCATGAACTTATGTACGATAAGCTGGGACAGGATAGTTGTGTGAACATCCTGCACCTGCTTGCATACGATCATTTTAGCAAGAACTGTTTTGGGGGCTATCGCGTATCCGACTCTCAGGCCAGGAGCGATGACCTTGGAGAAAGAACCTGCATAAACGACGATACCGTCCTTATCCATGCTCTTGATGGTGGGGAGACTCTCCCCTGCAAATCTTGTTTCGCCATAAGGGTTATCCTCGAGGATCATAACGCCGTACTGCTTTGCAAGATTGTAGATTGCTATTCTCTTTTCAAGAGAAGTGGTAAGTCCTGTGGGATTCTGGAAATCGGGAATTACGTAAATAAACTTTGCGTTGGGATGTGCCTTCAGAGCATCTTCCAGCATGTTTATATTCATGCCGTCTGCTTCAGTCTCAACGCCCACAAGCTTGGTATTGAATGAACGGAAAGAATTGAGAGATCCAATAAAGCTGGGCTTTTCGCATATGATGACATCACCCTCATTGCAAAGGCTCATTGTGGTAAGATTCATTACCTGCTGAGCCCCTGAGGTGATAATAATATCGTCTTCTTCACCGAAAAGGTACGGATATCTGGCTCTGATGGCATCCTTGAGAGGCTGATATCCCTCGGTTATAGAATACTGAAGCGCATTTACCGGCTCATTAGCCATTATGTCAGCAGTGATTTTAGCTATCTGCTCTGACGGAAATGCATCAGGTGCAGGATTGCCTGCAGAAAAAGGGATCATACCGGGTGTAGCTGACATCTTGAGAATTTCACGGATAAGTGAAGGCTTCAGAGATAAAACTCTGTCTGATAATGAGTAGTTCAAAGGTAACGCTCCTCGCTGATAATATAGTTGACCTGTGCGACCTGTTTTCCGCCGCGCAGATATATTCTCGGAACGCGCTTGCCTATAAGACAAACGGTTTCGTAATTTATTGTATCTGTCTTTTCGGAAAGCTCGTCAACGTAGATTGCCGTTCCGTTTTCCTCTCCGAAAACCGTAACTGTCATACCTGATGATACATCATCAATGTCTGTTACGTCAAGCATAAGCTGATCCATGCATATTCTGCCGAGTATCGGCGCACGCACACCGTTTACTATCATATCCTGCCTGCCCGAAAGAGGTCTCGGATAACCGTCAGCATAACCTATGGGAACAGTTGCAACCTTCATTTCACGTTCTGCAGTAAAGGTTCTGCCATAGCTGACGCTCGCACCCTTTTCAACGGTCTTTATCATGGAAATGACAGACCTGAGCTGCATAGCAGGCTTAAGGTCATATTTCCCAAGGAAATGCTTTGATGGTGCAAGTCCGTAAAGGACTATTCCAGGACGCACCATATCCATATGAAATTCGGGATATTCAAGGGTTGCTGCACTGTTGCAGCAATGTCTGAATCTGAATGTGATTCCGTCCTCGGCTAATTTATCGATAACAAATTTAAAATTATTAAACTGCCTGCGTGTAAATTCTTCTCCCTGATTGTCTTCATCTGCTACGGCAAAATGAGTGAAAATACCGTCGCAGTCGAGATTGGGCATGGAACAAATTCTGCTTACTGTCTCAACTGCCTTGTCATTCTGTGCTTCATCATGACAGCCAAAGCCCAGTCGGCTCATTCCGGTATCAAGCTTTATATGACATTTTACCGGACTTCCGTTTATTTGTGCATATCGGGAAAGCTCCTGTGCGTATTCTTCAGAAAAAACAGCCTGAGAAATTCCGAAAGCTGAAAGCTCCGCTGCTCTGTCAGGCGGTGTATATCCAAGAATAAGTATAGGTCTTGTAATGCCATAGTTTCTAAGCTGCAAAGCTTCATGCAGATTGGATACACCGAACCAGTCAGCACCTATCCTCTGATGTTCAAGGGCTACATTCTGAACACCGTGTCCGTATGCGTCGGCTTTAACGATGCACATTATTTTTACAGAGGGATCGACCTTTTCACGGACAAGACTGTAGTTATGTCTTATCATTTCAAGGTCGATCTCTGCCCATGTACGTTTAAGAATTTTGCTCAAAAATATCGCTGCCTTTCAATGGGAAGGATTACTGCTACAACATATTGTTCAGTAAGCTCGGTAAGTCAAAAATTGAATAAAATGCAAGCACTTCGTAAGCGGCGAAGATGCATAAAAGAGAAAACAATGATACAAAAATTTTAGGAAATACTCCCCATTTGGTAAAGAAAAGAAGTAGTACCAAGCCAACAGGAAAACAGAGAATAAGCGCAAAGAAAACAAGCACAGGATGAGCATGCCATCTTGCTGCCTTTAATTCATCCATAGGATAGTAATTACGCGTATTATGAGGCGGATATATGGGTTGTATCGGAGCCTGCATTAATATGGGTTGGGTGTATATAGGCTGTGCAATAACAGGTTGGGTGTATATAGGCTGTGCAACCACCTGATGCGGTTGAATATATACAGGCTGCTGAATAACCTGCGGCTGCGAAGCCGAAATACCTATGTCCTCTGTCGGAGGATGCACGTAATCATTTACATGCTCCTCGGTTACAAAATCCTCGGTATATTCCTCAGATAAATAATCTGAATCATAATTTTCTAACGTCGTATTGTATTCGTTTTCCAATTTGATTCAACTCCCTTTAATTGTGCTAAAAAAAATATATCACGTATAGATTGTTTTGTCAAATATTAACGTATTTTTCTTAAAGAGAATCGAGTGAGGAAATGAATGTAGAGATGACTGTTGCTCGGACATATTTTCGCTTATATGGTTTTCATTTTTTGCTGAAAAAACTTTTCTTGTATTATAAGCGCATTAAGTATACTTTTTGATAAAACAAGCACGAACAAATTGTTCGTGCTTGTAAAAATCAGCTTGATTTTTTCTTTGATGAAGACTTTGCATTATTGTTTCCGGGAAGAGATTCCTCGTTGCGGATGCCGAACATATCTCTCGGTTCGCCCTTAACATAAGTCGGCTCTTCACCCTCAACGCAATTCTTATCTATAATGACCTTATGAACAGATAAATCTGAAGGGACCTCAAACATAATGGGTGTCATGATACCTTCAATTATTCCTCGAAGGCCTCTGGCTCCGGTCTTCTGTTCAACGGTCTTCTCGGCAATTGCAGCAAGTGCGTCTTCAGTGAATTCAAGTTCGATGCCGTCAATTCTGAGAAGTTCGGCATACTGCTTGATAATAGCATTTTTAGGTTCGGACATTACACGGATCAAAGCATTTTTATCAAGAGCATCCAGTGTAGCGAAAACAGGCAAACGACCAACAATTTCAGGAATCAGACCGAACCTTACAAGATCATGAGGTATTACCTGCCTGAGAAGCTCGCTGTATTCAGTGTCATCTTTACTTTTTACATCTGCACCAAAGCCAAGAGAAGACGTAGATACACGCTTTTCAATTATCTTCTCAATGCCATCAAAGGCTCCGCCGCAGATAAAAAGGATATTCGATGTATCTATCTGGATAAACTCCTGCTGGGGGTGTTTTCTGCCGCCCTGAGGAGGAACGTTTGCAACAGTACCCTCAAGAATCTTGAGGAGAGCCTGCTGAACGCCTTCACCGCTTACGTCACGGGTAATGGAAGGATTTTCAGACTTTCGCGCTATTTTGTCAATCTCATCGATGTAAATGATACCGTGCTCTGCTTCTGCGACGTCCCAGTCTGCAGCCTGAATAAGTCTGAGAAGAATATTTTCAACATCTTCACCGACATATCCTGCTTCAGTCAGTGTAGTTGCATCTGCAATGGCAAAGGGAACATCAAGGAGCTTTGCAAGAGATTGTGCAAGGAAGGTCTTACCTACCCCCGTAGGACCTAAAAGCAGAATATTGCTTTTCTGAAGATCTACAGATGAATGTTCGGCGGTTATTCTCTTGTAGTGGTTATAAACAGCCACAGAAAGAGCAATTTTAGCTCTGTCCTGTCCAATTACAAAATTATCAAGATGCTCCTTTATATCCTTCGGACGAAGAATAGCCAGCTCATCAAATGTCTTATCAAATCCACCGTTTTTAGCACGTGACTCATCTTCGAGAATATCATAACACAGCTTGATGCACTCATCACATATGCATGCACCTATGCCGGAAATCATTCTGTCAACATCGTCATCACTCTTATTGCAGAACGAGCAATGAAACTTACCGGTGCCGGGATCTTTGTATGCCATTTATACACCAACCTATCGTCTCGAAATTACCTTATCAATAAGACCGTATTCCATAGCTTCCTGAGCGGTCATGTAATTGTCTCGCTCAGTATCCTTTTCGATCACCTCGATGGGCTTTCCGGTGTTTTCAGCAAGAATAGTATTGAGCTTTTTCTTGATCTTGAGAATCTGGTTTGCCTGAATAGCAATATCAGTTGCCTGGCCCTGAGAGCCTCCCAGGGGCTGATGGATCATTATCTCACTGTTGGGCAGTGCAAGACGCTTACCCTTTGTACCGGCCGAGAGAAGGAATGCCCCCATGCTTGCAGCCATACCGAGACAGATGGTGGATACATCACACTTGATGTAATTCATGGTGTCATAAATTGCAAATCCTGCGGAAACGCTTCCACCCGGGCTGTTGATATAAAGACTTATGTCCTTTTTCGGATCCTGTCCCTCAAGGTAAAGGAGCTGTGCAACAACAAGGCTTGCTGTTGTATCGTTCACCTCTTCGGAAAGAATGATGATTCTGTCGTTGAGAAGTCTTGAGTAAATATCGTATGACCTCTCACCTCTGTTAGTCTGTTCAATGACAACAGGTACTAAACTCATAAAAACACCTCCGGGTTATAATATATCTGATTATTCTTAGATTATGAATCTGGCAGAATATTAGTCGTTATCTTCCTCGTGATTACATTCGTCGCAATCGCAGCCGTCCTCATGGGAATACTTTTCGACCATATTTACCTTTGCATTGTCACGGATAACACCCAGTGCCTTTTCAACGAGAAGATCGTGCTTGATGCCCTCTTCGGGAATAAGGGTCTTGATCTCATCCTCGCTCTTCTGATAAAGCTCAGCAAGCTTCTTATACTCCTCAGCAATCTCATCCTCAGATGCTTCGAAAGCCTCGAGCTCAGCGATCTTCTCAAGTGCAAGACGAATCTTTACCTGAGTTACTGCCTGAGGTCTGAACTGTGCACGAAGTGCATCAACATCCATGCCTGTGTACTTCATGTAATCCTCGATGCTCAGACCCTGAGAGGAAAGTCTGTATGCCCACTGCTCAAGAGCACGGTCAGCCTCTTCCTCGAACATCTCATCGGGAATATCAGCCTCTACAAGGTCTGCAAGTGCAACAAGGAGTTTCTCGTCAAATGCACGGTTGGACTCTGCCTCAGCTCTCTTTACAAGGTTTTCCTTGATGTCAGCCTTATATTCATCGAGAGTATCAAAACCGTTGTCAGCGGCAAGATCATCATCGATCTCGGGAAGCTCTTCCTTCTTAAGTCCATGGAGCTTGATCTTGAATACTGCATCCTTGCCCTTGAGCTCTTCTGCGTGATATTCTTCAGGGAACTTGACGTTTACGTCAAACTCTTCACCGATGCTGTGACCTACCATCTGCTCCTCGAAGCCGGGGATAAACTGGCCTGAACCAAGAGTGAGCTCATAGCCCTCTGCTGTGCCGCCGTCAAATGCAACACCATCAACATAGCCTGCGAAATCAAAGAGAGCGATGTCGCCATTTTCAGCAGCTCTGTCGTCGATCTCAGTCATTCTTGCACCGCGCTTCTGTGCATGCTCAAGCTCGTGTGAAACCTGCTCATCGGTAATATTAACAATGAGCTTCTCTGCCTCAATGCCCTTATAGTCTGCAACGCTTACCTCAGGCTTGACAGGAACATTTGCAGTGAAGGTAAAGCCTTCATCGCCCACAGACTCAATCTCAACAGCGATGTTGTCACTGACTACATCAAGCTCTGCTTCCTTGATAGCCTCTGCAAGAGCCTCCTTATAGAGAGCATTGACAGCATCCTCATAGAAAAATCCCTTGCCGTACATCTTTTCAATAATGTTGCGGGGAGCCTTACCCTTACGGAAACCGGGAATAGAAATATCTTTGGCATTCTTTTTGTATGCTTTTGCGCATGCATCGGCAAAAACATCCTTTTCAACCTCGATAGTAAGTTTTACGTGGCTGTTTTCTGTTGCTTCTTTGTTTTTGAGTATCATTTGCATATCCTCCGTTTTTTTGATTTCAACTGCATAATTATAGCATAGAAATATTTAAAATGCAATCATTTACTGCCAGAAGTATCCCTTTGCATAAGCTTATCATCACATTTATACCTGCTGTTGTACAAATCGTTAAATGACTTAGGTTCATCCTTATCATTTTTACGGTAGCTTATTACTGTGGAAAGGTTGATATCATACATACTGTGGAATATATTGGCATCAGCAGAGGGATTATCACGCTTTAACTGTCTGATAAGCGATTTGATATACCTTCTCTTTGAATCATCTTCCCTTTCTTCTGCATTTTCCGTAAATCTGCAGGCACATCTGAGAAACTCAAGAGAATTGTATTTTGACCATGCAATGATGTCATTTTCCTGAACATGATATAATGGCCTGATAAGCTCCATGCCTTCATAGTTTGTACTGGGGAGCTTGGGCATCATGGTCTGGAATGTACCCTGATAAAGCATGCTCATAAGTACAGTCTCGATAACATCATCAAAGTGGTGTCCAAGAGCTATCTTGTTGCAGCCGAGACTCTGAGCCTCCTTGTACAGATACCCCCGTCTCATTCTGGCACACAGATAGCAGGGCGAGCCTTTTTCCTGCTTGTAGACATAATTGAATATGGGTGCATCAAAATAATGAACAGGAATCTCAAGAAGTTCTGCGTTGGCTTTTAGCAGGACAGAATTCTCTTCATTATATCCCGGGTTCATGGCTATATATTTTACATCAAAGTCAAAATCACTGTATTTTTGAAGCATTTTAAAACACAGCGCAAGAAGCATGGAATCCTTGCCTCCCGAAATACATACTCCCACCGTATCACCGGGCTCGAGAAGGGAATATTCCTTGATAGCTGCAATGAATTTATTCCATATTGATTTTCTGTATTTCTTTGTGATACTGCGTTCTGCCGCCTGAGCTGCGTTCATCTGCTCACCTGCCAAAAAGCTCATTAGTGTGTACATTATACAGTGGCGTGCCTTTTATTGTCAACACAATATATATGTATTGTACATTGCTTTTTTAAGATTTTAAATATATAATTATTAAGCTAATACATATAGGAAACCTGTCCGAAATCATCACAATTCCACCAAATTCGAAATCAGAAATATTATTGATTTTGCAGGTGTTATGGTGTATAATTCTTCGGCTGATAAAATATTTTCATTCGAAAGAAAGTGTATCTATTAATGAAAAATTTTTTCAAAAAGAAAAAAACTGAGGATATTGCCGAAAATGCTGTAATTACCGAGACTGTTGCTGCAGAAGGCACAGAGGAAAGCAAAAGTCTGCCAAAAAACTTTGTGCTGAGACTGCTTGAGCGCAGGCCTGTGCTGACAACATGTATTCTTGCCCTGATAATTGA
>JAZSNZ010000080.1:0-3015 GCA_045536645.1 Acutalibacteraceae bacterium | reverse complement strand
GCATTCAACGCATTCGTCACTGATAATACAAACACCGAAAACAGAGGTAAGGCAGAATCTGTTCTTGCTATCCTGCCGCTTATCTCGATGCTTGTCATATTCGGTCTTTTTGACGGCATGACCCAGCGCGGTGAGTGGCAGAAGTTCTTCCTTATCTTCGGCATCGCTGTAACTGTCACAGGCCTTGTGTCACTGCTGCTTGTAAAGGACGCTGACATAAAGCCCTCTGGTGAGGCTTATTTCAAAAAGCTTATTCATGGCTTCAGGCCTTCTGTTATAAAGGCTAATCCCATGCTTTACATTGCGCTTATCGCAATGCTTCTTTTCTCTGTTTCGGTTCAGGTTTTCTTCCCTTACCTTATCATCTACATTCAGAATTACTTGAAGTTCGATAACTACGCTATCATTCTCGGCGTTGTGCTGCTTGTGGCTTCTGTTGTTTCTGTTGTTTTCGGCAGTGTTATCGATAAGGTCGGCAAGCTTAAGTTCATCGTCCCTGCCTGCATCGTCATGTTCGCAGGTCTTATAGGTATGTTCTTTGTCCGTTCCTTTGTGCCTGTTATTATCGCAGGTATTGTAATGATGAGCGGTTATATGCTGGTTACTGCCGCGGTCAATGCAACTGTCCGTGACTACACTCCCTCTGATTCCGTAGGACATTTTCAGGGCGTGCGCATGATCTTCTCTGTGCTGCTTCCCATGGTAATCGGCCCTTACATCGGTGCTGCAGTCATAAAGAACAGCAGTGAGACATATATCGACCTCGGACAGGTCAAGAACGTTCCTACTCCTTACATTTTCCTTGCCGCCGCTGTCGCTCTTGTGCCTATTATCATTCCCGTTATTATTCTCAAGGCAAAGAGCCGCAAAAAGGCTGAGGAGGTATCCTGATGAAATCTATATTTGCTGATTCCATCACAGATTTTCCCCTCTCTGAATATCCTCGCCCGCAGATGGAGCGAGGCGATGATTCCTGGCAGTGTCTGAACGGAAAATGGGACTATGCTTTTGTCAATGGCGATAGTACTCCCGAAAAATACGACGGTGAAATTCTTGTTCCATTTTCTCCCGAGTGCGAGGCGAGCGGCGTAATGCGTACACTTACTCCCTCTCAGACCCTTTGGTACAGCCGAAGAGTCACTGCCGAAAAGAAAGACGGCAGGATACTGCTCCATTTCGGCGCGGTGGATCAGACTGCAGAGATTTATGTAAACGGAGAAAAAATCGGCAGTCACGTCGGCGGCTACACTCCGTTCTCATTTGATATCACAGATTATGTAAACAACTCTGATTTTGAGCTTACGGTTAAGGTAACTGATGTCAGCGACACCGCCTCTCATTCGAGAGGCAAACAGAAATTCAGGCGCGGCGGCATATGGTATACCCCTCAGAGCGGTATATGGCAGACTGTATGGCTTGAGTATGTGCCGAAGGATTATGTAAAGTCGCTGCTTATTACTCCCCTGTTTGACAGCGCTGAGCTTGAGCTGACTGTCCAGTGCGATTCGGGAGATCTGCCCTGCAGAATTTCCATCGATTCGCGCACTGTTGAGGCAAAAGCAAACTCTGCATTTCGCATTCCCATGCCCGATTTTATTCCCTGGGACTGCGATAATCCTCATCTTTACCCATTTACGGTTGAAATGGGCGACGACAGGGTTGAGAGCTACGCAGCAATGCGTAAGATAGAAATAGCCACTGACGAGAATGGTGTAAAGCGTCTTTTCTTAAACAATAGGCCGCTTTTCCACAACGGTCTGCTCGATCAGGGTTACTGGCCTGAGTCGCTGTACACACCTCCCACAGAGGAGGCTATCATATTTGATATTGAAACTGCAAAGCGCATGGGCTATAATATGCTTCGCAAGCACATAAAGATCGAGCCTCTGCGCTGGTATTACCATTGTGACAGGCTGGGTATGCTGGTGTGGCAGGACATGATAAACGGCGGCGGAAAGTATAAGTTTATGACCATCTCCACCCCACTTGTCACAAAACGCCATATAAAGGACAACAAATACAGGGCTTTTGCAAGGACTGACGCCGAAGGTCGTGCTCAGTATTACAGGGAGCTTGAGGAAATGATAGTCCATCTGCGCTCCTGCCCCTGCATTGTTCTGTGGGTACCTTTCAACGAGGGCTGGGGGCAGTTTGATGCAGCAAAGGCCTGTGACCTTATTACAAAGCTCGACCCGACCCGTCCCATCGACCATGCAAGCGGCTGGCACGATCAGAAAATAGGTCAGATAAAGAGCCTGCACGTGTACTTTACAAAGTATAAATTCGCTCCCGACAAGCTGGGGCGTGCCGTTATTCTTTCTGAGTTCGGCGGCTATAATCAGAGGATCGAAGGACACGCCTTCAATTCAAGAGACTTCGGATACAGAAAGTTTGCATCAAAGGAAGCACTCTCCCTTGCTTACCGCAGACTTTTTGAGCGTGAGATTATCCCTGCTGCACGACTGGGACTTTGCGCCAGTGTTTATACTCAGCTGACAGACGTTGAGGACGAAGTGAACGGTATTCTTACTTATGACCGTGCCATTGTCAAAATCGACGAGCGGTCAGCAAGAGACATTGCAAAGACTCTTAGAGAAATAAATTGAAAAAGGATAGATGCAAACATGAATAAATTTCGCAGTATAGTTGCAAAAACACTGAGAATTATCAGAATAATCGCACTGATTTTTGTTGCCATATTCGGTATTCTTACCTTTATCGCAAAATATCTCAAGGTTACTTTTATCGATGATGTTCTGGCTTTCATTCATTACCCCTGGCAGTATGATTCCTTCTGGATTCTCTGCGGAATCTCGCTGGTTGTTCTGATTGCATCTCATATTATTGTCGAGAAGTACTTCGATTACGATTAAGGAGATTCTCAATGGTCTCGCCCTTTTATGGGGTTTGGGGACAACGCCCTCAACTTTCAATAAATAATAAAAACCGCTCGATCAAGGTAGATAGTCATACAGAAGTATTATAAAGGCACTTTTGACATGAATATCAAAAGTG
>JAZSNZ010000267.1:0-3589 GCA_045536645.1 Acutalibacteraceae bacterium | reverse complement strand
GTTTGTCTTCCTAAGACCGCTTGGCCTCCGACTTGCAAGCGGTATATACCGCCCGGGTCAGAAGGTTCTGATGGTTCCCAACCAGCCCTTTGCTCCCGAGGGTGTTATCCGCGACAATTATGCTTCTACATCAAAATTCCGTGCCAGCGGCTACGATGGATTCATGCAGGAGTATGTTTCCATTGTTCATGAGTGTGTTGTACCCTATGAAAGCATTGACGATTCCATTGCTTCCATCTGTGAGCTTATAAGTGTTTCCATGCATGCTGTGACCACCTTTATGCAGACTGCTCACTCTATACGCGACAGTGTGGCTGTTTTTGGCGACGGAAATCTCGGCTATATAACCGCACTGCTTATCAAAACTCTCATGCCCGAGGTCAAACTTCATGTCATGGGCATTGTTGACGAAAAGCTGGCGCTTTTCTCCTTTGCAGATGAAGTGCATCACTCCGACAGACTTCCCGAGGGGCTGAGAGTCGATCATGCTTTTGAATGTGTTGGCGGGCAGGTTTCAGGCAATATAATCAACACAATAATCGATATCATCAATCCTCAGGGAACAGTAATGCTCCTTGGTGTTTCAGAACAGCCTGTACCTATAAATACCCGAATGGTGCTCGAGCGAGGTCTTACCCTTATCGGCAGAAGCCGCTCGACAACAAAGGATTTTGAGTACACCCGTGATCTGCTCGAAAAACACCCCGATATTCAGAGCAGGCTTCGCCGTATTGTACGTGATACTATCCCCGTACACACGATAGAAGAAATAAATGAAGCTTTCAACACCGATTTTTCAAATCCATACAAAACCGTTATGCAGTGGATGATATGAAAAAAGCCGCACAATGTGCGGCTTTTTTATTATAATGTGGAAATCACATACTTAAGAATGAACAGTGCGACGATTACATACATGACAGGATGAATCTCCTTGAATTTTCGGGCAGCAAGCTTGACTGTCACAAAGGAGATAAATCCGAATGCGATACCGTCGGTGATGGAGTAAAACAGCGGCATTCCTATGACTGTCATGAAACAGGGTATTGCGGTATCGAGATCATTCCATTCAATGTCCTTAAGAGAGCCTGCCATCATAACGCCTACCATGATAAGAACGGGTGCTGTGGCTGCGGTAGGCACAAAGCCGAGTATGGGAGAAGCAAAAATCGAAAGAGCAAAGCAGAGTCCTGTTACGAGGGATGCAAGTCCCGTTCTGCCTCCTGCAGCGATGCCTGCAGTGGACTCTACAAAAGTAGTAACGGTAGAGGTTCCCATAACAGCGCCGGCGCTTGTTGCCACTGCATCTGCCAGCATGGCTCGCTCGACCTTGGGAAGATTTCCGTTTTCGTCGAGGTAGCCTGCCTTATCAGCCGCTCCGATGAGTGTGCCTATCGTATCAAACATATCCACCATCAAAAGGGTGAGTATTACAGATGCAAGAGATGCTATTGGCGCTGAGATAAGCTCGGAAAAACCGCCGAAGGCTGCACCCATAAGACTGAAATCAAGGTAAGGAACCCATGTTTCGGGGACTGTTATTCCCATATCGACCTTGAATGCAAACTGGACGATACAGCCTGCAACAGAGGTTCCTAATATAGACATGAACAGCGCACCCTTTACCTTAAGAGACAGGAGAACAATGGTCAGCACAAGCCCGAACACTGCAAGGAGAGTTGTAGGCACTGCAAGAGAGCCCATACCTATGACGGTGCCGTTTTCGTTTGAGAGAAGGCCTGCATTGTTAAGGCCGAGCAGTGCGATAAAAAATCCTATACCGCAGGAAATGGCCTTTTTAAGACTGATTGGAATAGCGTCAACTATCGCCTTGCGGGCACCTGTTACAGTAAGCAGTATAAAGAACACTCCTGCAACAAACACCGCTGCCAGCGCAGCACTGTAGGAAAGCCCGAGAGTTCCGCACAGCGTATAGGTGAATACTGCGTTAAGTCCCATTCCCGGAGCCTGTGCAAGGGGATAGTTTGTAAGTATACCTATAAGCCATGTGCCGACTGCCGCTGAAAGGCAGGTGGCAAGCATTACTCCCTGTGTGGGCATATTTGCAGGACTTCCGATGCCGAGCATATTGGGATTAACAAAGATTATATATGCCATTGCAAAGAAGGTTGTAAGACCTGCAATTATCTCTGTTTTTACATTGGTTCCGTTTTCCTTAAGTTTAAAAAGCCTGTTCATTCTTTTCACCCTTCATGTTTTGACCGCACCTGCCGTTATCCGGTAAGTGCGGTCCATTATTATTTATCCTCTGTTTCCGTACATCTGCTGATAATAATTCTGATACTCACCCGAAATAATAGTTTCCCACCATTGACGGTTTTCAAGATACCAATTTATGGTTTTCTTTATTCCGTCGGCAAACATTGTCTCGGGCAGCCAGCCAAGCTCATTATGTATCTTGGTCGGGTCGATGGCGTAGCGCATATCATGACCCTTGCGATCGGCTACGTATGTGATAAGGTCTTCGCTCTTTCCGAGCTCCTTGCAGATTATCTTAACGATGTCGATATTCTTCATCTCATTGTGTCCGCCGATATTATAGACCTCGCCAACCTTGCCTTTGTGGATTATAAGATCTATCGCCTTGCAGTGACCCTCAACATAAAGCCAGTCACGCACATTCAGCCCTTCACCGTATACGGGAAGCGGTTTTTCAGCAAGTGCATTCGCTATCATGAGAGGGATGAGCTTTTCAGGGAAGTGATAGGGGCCATAGTTATTGGAGCATCGGGATATTGTCACGGGCAGACCGTAGGTACGGTGATATGCCTGAACCAGCAGGTCTGCAGCTGCCTTCGAGGAGCTGTAGGGTGAGCTTGTATGAATGGGAGTCTCCTCAGTAAAGAACAGGTCAGGCCTGTCAAGGGGCAGGTCTCCGTAGACCTCGTCTGTTGATACCTGATGATAACGGGTTATGCCGTATTTTCGGCAGGCATCCATAAGTGTCTGAGTACCCATTATGTTCGTCTCAAGAAAAACACCGGGGTTTTCGATGGAGCGGTCAACATGGCTCTCTGCTGCGAAGTTTACAACAATGTCGGGTTTTTCCTCTTCGAAAAGTTTATATACTGCTTCTCTGTCACAAATGTCCGCCTTTACAAAACGGAAATTGGGGTTCTCCATAACAGATGCGAGGGTGGAAAGATTGCCTGCATATGTAAGCTTGTCAAGGCAGATGATGCGGTATTCGGGATATTTCCCGAGCATATGAAAAATGAAATTTGAGCCGATAAAGCCGGCACCGCCTGTTACGATAATTGTCATGGTTTTCTCCTTTTCAGCGAATAAATTTATCCTCCGCTACAGTGCGAAGATGCTCTCCATAGGGGGATTTTCCATACAGCTCCGCCGAGGCGAGAAGCTGATCCTTATCTATCCATTTTGCGTAGTATGCGATCTCCTCCGGTGCGGAAATAACAACACCCTGTCTGTTCTGAACTGTCTGTACAAATGTGGCAGCTTCCATCAGGCTGTCCATTGTACCGGTGTCAAGCCACGCAAATCCTCGTCCGAGAATCTGCACCTGAAGACTGTCGTCCTCAAGATAAAGACGATTAAGATCTGTTAT
>JAZSNZ010000120.1:0-14898 GCA_045536645.1 Acutalibacteraceae bacterium | reverse complement strand
GGTGAAACCTTCTATGCATACCTTTGGGAGAATGGCACAATGGTTCCCATCAGGAATGTAATCACGGAAGCTGATATTACACAATAACACTAAAACAGGAATTTGAAAAAAGTTAATACCGATACGGCGGCTGTTAAAAAGCCGCCGTAATGGTATCAGGCAAAGAAAATAGAAAATTGAAGGTTTAAAGCTATGCCTATGTTTTCAGCCTTCCACTTTCCATTTTCAAATGCGTTCTGCATTTAATAGGAGGTTACTATGAAAAAATTTTTATCCATAGCACTATCTTTCATCTTGGTTTTAGCCGTGCAGACAGAATATGTATCGGCAACGGGAATTTCGGGGGAAGCCTTTGAAATTCACGTTTCAAAAAATGGCAGTGATGACGCAGACGGCAGCGAGGATGCGCCCGTCCGCACGATTAATCGTGCACTAAAGATATATGGTGCTGCGAAGAAAGAAGGCTCTATCCTTGTACACTCCGGTGTTTATGAAGAGGCGATTGTACTTGACAGTAACTTCTCCGGTCTTACATTGAGGGCAGTCGGAGATGTAACGATAACGCCAAAGACTATACATATCCCGAGTGGCAGCTTCAGACGGGTTACCGATCAGGAAGCACTCGAAGTGCTCCCCGATGTGGCGCGCGGTGAGGTTCGCTGGGCGAGCCTTACAGGATGTACAGATGCGAGCCTCCATTACAAAGTATTTGAAGGTGAAACAGAGCAGCCGATTGCACGCTTCCCAAATGGCGTCGGCTTTGAAATTGCGGACGGTTCTGTAGGAAAAAAAGGAACCGAGAATTTTGAAACTGTATATTTTTCAAATAAGGAAAAGCTTGCCGCATGGGCAAAGGATTCAAATGCGAGTGCCGTGCTTTTCCGCAGCAGCGGTTACTTTGTGGCACATTCAAAAATTGTTCGTGCATTTCCCGAAACGGGGGAGATGCATCTTGTAATGGAGTCAGGAAATGATATACAGGTACCGGGAAAACGCTTCTTCGTATATGATACCCTCAGCGAGGTTGATTGTCCCGGTGAATGGTATATTGACCGTAAGGCGGAGCGTATTTACTACTATCCGCAGGGCGATTTTGACACCCTCAGTGTGAGTGCTGACGAAACCGTTCCGATAAGAATTGACTCTGCGAAGAATATCACAATTGACGGCTTTGAAATCCGCGGTGTACTTAAAAACGGAATTAACCTTAATAGTTCAGAGAACATCAAAGTTACCGGCTGCAGGGTGAGAAATGTCGGCGCTGCAGGGATTTCTGCCACAAATATGAAAAACAGCAGTATTGAAAACTGTATTGTCAGCCAGACGGGCAAGGGTGGAATTCGCCTTAATTACAAGGATTATCTTGGTGGCACAGGTGGCTCTGACCCTGACCTTACACCGCAGGGGAATATCGTGGAGAACTGCATCGTACACCACACAGGCGTATTTGACCCCGTTTCCAGCGGCGTTTATTTCGGCGGTACAGGAAACATTTTCAGGCATAATACCGTTCACGATATACCCCATATCGGAATTTGGTTTTTGGGTAACGATAACCTGATAGAATATAACGATTTTTACAATGTACTCAAATACGGCGACGATCTCGGCGTTATCTACGGCAATCCCGAAATGAAGGGCTTCGGTAATAAAATTCAGTACAACAGAATTAGAAATTTTGAATCACTTAATCCCTACAATGGTGAGATATATATGATTTATCTCGATGCAGATACGAGTGGTACGACAGTTTACGGAAATATTATCGATTTGTCAAATTTCACCGGTTATGCAACGATGGGTATGATTGGTGGCGGCAGAAATAATGTCGTTGAAAAGAATGTTTGTATTGGCGGTGCCGCCTCCCAAAAGACAAATCTTTATATGAGTAACAGATACAATAAGTTAACAGGAGGCACCCTTCATTCAAACCTTGTAAAAAATCTGAGCTTTTATAATTTTATAAGGAAGCTCACCGATGGGCAGAAGGAAAAATGGTTTAAAACGTATCCTGAACTCGAAGAAGAGTATGGCTATTATGCAGAATATGTCAACAGCACAGAGGAAGTAAAGGATAGCTCAGAAATCGGAGTGGCGCGTGATTGCTACGTTAAGGATAACATATTTGTTAACGAATATATGTTTTCAGAGGAGAATACAAAAACCTATCTTGAAAACCTGTCCTCCGTATGCGGCCCACCCAACGATGAGAGTAAGGGCGGTCTTCGCTACGATATTGACAAAAGCACGGGCAATAGATTTCTCGCCGAGTATGACACAAGCGGGGAGGAGGCAATGAAGGCAGGTGCGAAAAACACCCTCGCAGCGCAGAAAGCATTTGATATACTTTATCCGCAGAACGGCGCCAACGTTAAATACGGAAGTGTACGCCTTGTATGGCAGGCAGACGGCTCCCAGCTGAGGTATGATGTTTCGGTGCGTGATGCCCTGACAGGTGATATGGTTTACGAGGCAACAACCACAGAAACCTTTGCCGAGACTATTCTCCCCACAGGAAAATATAATATGAAGGTTGTGGCACAGTATCAGGACTCTGCCGCAGTTGATATCAGAGAGGCAGAGTTTGAATGTGTGGGCGATGGCTATGAAATGTTTTCTACACTCGACCTGTCGGCAAACGACCTGCTTTATAAGACGGGTGACAGCGGAAAGCTCTGCGTTGCGGCGTTTGACTATGATAATATTCGCCATGATATAACGGGTAGTACGGCACTAAGCTACAAAACCTCCGACCATACTGTTGCAGAGGTCACGGCAGACGGCAGATACACCATCAAAGGGGAGGGTGCTGCCGTAATCACGGCAGAATATAATGGCATAGAAGCCTCAATGGTGGTCTATTCTACTGACGGTGGTATTTATAACGAGATTAATACTGAAAATTACGAAAGCTATCGTGACAGTGACTCAAGTTCCGAGACTGTATACGGACAGATAACTCCGATAGATGACCCGACAGGAAATGGAAAAGCACTGACGGAAAGTGTGAAGCCTAAGTTTTTTGATGATTCCAGGAATTATTCAACCTACGCTATGGGAATTTGGGTGTACGACAATCTCAGTAATGCGCCACGATTTGGTGTGACAAGCCGGCCGCATAAGTATAACAACATTTCACATCAGGTATATTATGGACTGGAAAATTCAACAGATACGATGTACCATTTACGCCACCACCATAATGACCCTGTGGAGCCATACGTAAATCTGGAAATTCCAAGAAAACAAGGCTGGCATCAGATTTTTATGACTGTGGAATATGACACTGAGAATGAAAAGTCCTATGTTCAAATTTATTTCGACGGAAAGATGGTTGTGGAAATGATAAATAACAGCCGTATTGACCCAAGAGTAATTGAACAGTCAACGGCAGCTCCTATAAAGCAGCGCTTTATAGCCCGGTACACACCGTCAGAATTTGCATTTACCTCGACAAGTGTTGATGACAACGCCGTGGCTTTGCCCGACGGACAGATTAACCTATTATTCAACAAGCAGCTTGATGCGGCTGCCTCAACGGTGAGCGAGGTATACTTTACAGCACCCGATGGCAGCAGGACTGAGGCAACGGTGAGCATTACGGACAATTATTGCATAGTGACGCCTCAAAATACGCTTAGTGCAGGTGAAACGTACACGCTGATTTTTAACGGCAGCTTTGTAAACAGTGCAACACCGCTGACACCGGCAACAACGCTGAATCTAAACCTTGATAAGAGCTTTAAGGTAAGGGACAACATTAAAACGATGAATATTGTAGGCAGTTATAAGACTGCTGACGGAAAAACAACCCTTGAGGTTAGTGCACAGTCACTTCTTAAGGAAGGAAAGCAGAGTGCGCTTCTTATTATGGCGGTTAAGGACAAGGGCGGAGCAATGAGAGACATTTCGACAAGTATTCTTGTTTTAAATCCGCTTGAGGTGCTGAAACGGCAGATAAGCGGAGAAGAAGATATGATTGTAGAGGCATACATCTGGGACAAGATGGATTTACTGTTGCCGCTAAGGGAGAAAATTACAAACGAAAAATAGGAAAATGAAAAAAGAGTACATAATTAACGAAGGAGTGACGTTAATGAACAGAAATAGGATAATTTCGGTTTTCTGTGCACTGGCGATGCTTTTAACCTGTATGCAAATCCCTGCATTTGCGGCAGATTTTACGGCAATCGATCTTTCAGAAAACAAAACAAGATTTACGGATACCGACAGCCAGACGGGTACGCTGAAAATTTTCACGCAGACAAGCGATGCACGTGCGACAGAGGCCGCCGATAACGCAGATTTTTCATATACCTCGTCGGACGAGAAGGTCGTAACCGTTGACGAAAGCGGTAACTACACCTTGACGGGAAGCGGTGCAGCCGTTATAACGGTTACATCAAAGGAGGATACGAACATTAAGCGCAGTATGATTTTCTACTGCGGAGGCAGCAATACAGACTATCTGTCAGCTGATAATTATGATACATACATTACTGCAGACGGCTTTGTAAACTCGATTGAAACGGCACCTGCAGGACTTAAAGCAATAGCAGGAAGTACTATTGCGAAATATACAATGAAGGATGACCCGTGGAGAAAAATTGGCAGCGCCACAAAGCAGGTTGCGGCAATGGTGCCGATGTGCGGCGTTGCCCCCAAGGCAGGAACGGACAAAACCTCCTTTGTTGTCAGTGTTTGGCAGTATGATGCTGCAAGCGGTGCCGGCAGACCAAGACTCGGTATTGGAGAGGCTACGGATGACTACGGCTTTTTCTACGGAATTACCCCGGAGAAGGCAGGCGCAGGTTCTACCCCGAAGGCTGATAATTCCAATGTACCTGCCTTCAATGCGGGAAACCTTGCTAATGTAGTTCACAAAATAACTCCCGTGGTGACAAAGAGAGAAAAGGGCTGGCATCAGATTATGCTGGCTGTCAGCCGTGACGATATGGCAGGAATAACGGAGCTTAAATACTTTTATGACGGAAAGGTAGTTGCTCATCTGACAACGACGACCGCCATTTATCCCAAAGCAATACAGCTTAGCTCGCACTGGGTTCATAACGGCGGCGGCGGCAACGATTATCAGGAAAAACCTGCAGGCGGTGTTTTTCAGGAGCTGTATCTTACCGACCTTCCTGAAGCATTTGACTTTACGGGGATAAATGTTGATGCGGTAACAGAATTTCAGGTGGATGACAGTATCGAGCTTACCTTCAATAAAAAGCTTGACACAGAAAAGACAACACTTACTGCAGTTCTTACGGAAACAGCTACAGGTGAAACAATAAAGGTGAACGCAGGGCTTGACGGAAATGTATATAAAATTACACCTGTATATCCGCTGATGGCAGGAAGAGAGTATCAGTTGTCAATTTCCGGAAAAGCGGTTAATATGGCAAGCCCCGTAGAGTTTGAGGCAGAGATTGACTGCACGCAGACAGTAAGCTTTACCGCGGAGAGGGCGAGCAGCTATGCAGAAAACCTTACAGTGTCAGAGGACACTGTGGCAGGCACTGTTTCTGCCGATGCGGAGTACACGGGCAGTGGTACAGGTTACCTCATCCTTTCACAGTATGATGCAAACGGCATTATGAAGAAAGCCTCTGCAAAGGGTATTACAAGTGCAACTGCAGCGGCAGAAAGAAAACTGACAGAGGAAAAGGCTGCAAATACGACAAGCTTTGAGGGCTATGTATGGTCGGCTATAAACTCTGAAAATATTAAACCTCTTTATGACGGAGTTGCAGCTTTAGGTACTACATATAGCCGTACCTATGGAGCTACACAGGAAAGCAGTGAAACGTCAACACTTTCCGCAAGCTATAATGTTGACGTAGGCAGTGTTGATGTAAAAATTACATTAAAAACACAAAGAAAGGGTCTTCCCGTTATAGTAAGACTTGTTTATCCCGATAAATCGGTCATAAATGCAACTGCTTCTAACTTTAACGAGATTTATGCAAGGGTGGAGCAGCTTGAGACAAAAGAGGGCGGTGTGCTTGAATATTCCTTTAAGCTCCCAAACGGTGCCACTGCGGGCGAGTATACTGTTGTTGCAAATCTGCCGTTTGAAGAAGAAGCACTTAAAGATAGCATAAAATTTGCATCACAGACGGACGTTTACGGTGCAATAGCACTGGTACAAAATTCAACAAATGAGAATGTAGAGGCAAATTTTGAAGCTGCAAGGAGCTTG
This sequence comes from Acutalibacteraceae bacterium, assembly GCA_045536645.1. Classification (GTDB taxonomy): domain Bacteria; phylum Bacillota; class Clostridia; order Oscillospirales; family Acutalibacteraceae; genus JAISGQ01. The sequence goes on along the minus strand of JAZSNZ010000120.1, from coordinate 8,693 downwards.
CTTGATGTTGATTTTACACTCTTCGACGCACTTACACACAAGAAGGTTGTACTGATGCTGGTTGCACAGGAGGCTGACTGTGCAACGCTTTCGGCATTTGACACACTTTTCAATAGGTGCGTGCAGACGGTAAAAATCCTTGAGGACAATGATTTTGATGAAATAAAGGCAAATAAGGATACGTGGGGAATAGATACCGTAGGAAGCGGCAGCTTGTATGAAAAGTATGTTGCCCTGGAAAATGCGGCGGACAGAAAAGCAATAACCGATGACGTTCTTGCAAGGGGATTTGACACTGTAAACCACGCCCTTGCAGCATCAAACAATACCCTTGCAGAGGCATTCTTTGATGCAGTTACCGAAAGCTTTATACAGAAAGTAACAAACTACGCACAGATTTTCCCGTTTATGCAGGATATAAATGATGTTCTGGGACTTACATTGCCTGACTCAGAGCCTACCGATGCAATGATTTACCTTGCAGAAACGCTTGGAATTAATGATATTGACAGTGTTTCAACACTAAGGAGTAAGTATGCAGCTGCAATCCTTGCAAAGGGTGACGGCTCGGGCGGAGGCTCAGGTGGAGGCTCAGGCGGTGGAAGCAGCAGCGGCGGACTTTCAGGAGGAAGCGGCGGCGGAAAGACCGAGAATATAGGCGGAAGCTACGAAGTTTCAAACAATGAAGCCGCAGGTGCAACAACTCCGCAATGGGTTGAAGAGGAGAGATACCTTCGCGAAAGAAAGGTGTTTAACGACCTTGAAAGCGTATCGTGGGCGGAGGACAGTATCAGAGAGCTTTATAATCTCGGCATAATTTCAGGCAGAAGTGAGGGCGTATTTGCACCCAACGATTATGTTACGCGTGAAGAGGCTGCAAAGATGCTCATATTAATGGCAGGAATAGATACCACGGCATTAACCGGTGAAAATCCGTTTACGGACGTTAATCCTTCTGCGTGGTATGCGCCGTATGTTTTAGCGGCACAGCAGAATGCAATTGTAAACGGAAAGAGTGAAAATGTTTTTGGTACGGGTGCATATATCACTCGTGAGGAGCTTTGCACACTTGCAGACCGTGCTGCAACGAGTGCAGACATTTTCCTTGACGATGAATTTACAATTTTCCCGTTTGATGATGAAGTGCAGATTTCACCGTGGGCGCTTAACTCCGTTAAGAAAATGCGTGAAAGCTTTATTGTAAGCGGTATGGGCGGAAACGTGTTTAATCCGCAGACACCGGTAACACGTGCACAGGCTGCAAAGATAATTTACGGAGTTATTGCGTACGGTGCGCAGTAATCTGAAAAGGAGGCAGAGTATGAAACGATATAAAGCATTAATGTCGCTGCTGCTTGCGATGAGTATATTTATTTCTCCGTTTGCGCAAACGATTGCTCTTGCAGAAACTGTCCTGGTCGAAATTGACGGTCAGATTGTTGAGCAGGAGGTTGACGCAGAGGGTAATCCGATTGTCACACAGCCGGAGGAAGAAGAGCAAACAGAAGCTACACAGAATATTTCCTCAATAGTGCAGGAGCCGAAGCTTTCGGGTGTGGACTTTGTACATATATACGATGACAGCTTTTCAGCAATTTCGGACTATCTCAGAAAATTCGGAATTTTTAAGGATACGGATACCGATGAGGCACTCGTCCTGACAAGGGGAGAGTTTGCAATTCTTGCCGCACGCATATTGAATGCCAAAACAGGCGAGACACAAAGTGCGTATCGATATGAATTCAAGGATGTTGAAGAGACCGCAGAATATTATGATGCTGTAAATATGCTGTGCAACTACGGTATTGTTCAGGGTGATGGGAACGGGAATTTTTACCCTGAAAATGAGATTAAGGGCGCAGAGGCTATCATTATTCTTATGAATATGATGGGATATTATGAAATAGCACATTTGCGCGGTGAGGGTGACAACGGTTACAGAAGTTTGTCAATTGATATGAAGTTTATGAAGGAGGTTCCCTTCAGCTATGATACTGTTGTAACACTTGGTCAGGCGGCAAGGCTGATATACCACGCACTGCACGAAAAGGTAGCGGATAGCTATTCCTATACGAATGGCAGTGTGACATTTGCACAGTCTGATGAAACACTTATGCACCGCTATATGGATATTCTTACAATCGAAGGTATTGTTACGGCGAATGAATTTACCTCGCTTTCAGGTGTGGGCGGCAAAACGAGTGAAAACAGTATAAAAATAAATAATACGGTTTTAAGGTTTGCGGATGATAGCCTTGTTCCGTACGAATATCTGGGACTTTATGCACGTGTGTATTACACAGAGGACTCGGGAAACAATACGGCAGTATTTGTTGAAGCACTAAGTCAGCATTACGAGCTTCTTAAAATCAACGCAAAAAATATTGAGAGCTTTGATAGCAGTACAATGACACTGCACTACACTGAAAATAATAAGGCGAAAAGTGAAAAGATACCGATAAGCATATCAATTATCTTTAACTCGGTGGCGGTAGGTGCAAGTCTTGATAACAGATATTTTACACCCGATGCAGGTCAGATTGTATTTATTGATAACGATAACGACAAAAACTATGACGTTTTGGTAATTGATTCGTATTCAACCTATGTTGCAAAGGGAAAGCTTGCAAGTGAGGATGCTACTCTTTACGACGACCTCAGCGTACAGCCAGGCCTTTGTATTGCCGATAAAAATGTAAAGGTCTACAGAGATAATGTGAAGGCAGATTACACTGCAATAGCAGCAGGAGATATTGTGTTTGCCGCAACGGAGAAGGTAACCTACGAAACAACAACGGCGCCAAGCCCGATTGTTACCTACCAGAAGCTTGACACTGCAAGCGAAAACATAAGGCTTCTTGCATCAAGCTACGTGCTCGGCGGAAATCTCGAAGCACTTTCCGAGGATTATCTCTACATAGATGCAGTTGAATATGAATATGCGAAGAGCTTTTATGCAGCTGCGGCGGTGGGAAATACTAACAAGGCGGTTGTATCAAACAAAATCGGTGTAAGCGTTACAGGTGCGCTCGACCTTAACGGTGATATCGTATGGATGAGAAGAGGCACAGACGAAAACATCAAATACGGTTATCTCGTAAAGGCGGCTGCGGGAAGCAGCGGCTTCAAACCGAGCTGTGCAAAGATTTACACGCAGGATGATGAAATGATTACTGTAGAATTTGCAGACAAGGTTAAGGTACACAAGCTTTGGGAAGCAGGCGCCCCAAGCAGCACTAACTACTATGCAAAAACACAAAGCGGTAAAAGTATAACGGCAGATGTTTCAGAGCTTGCAACGAGGCAGATTATAAAGTACCGATTAAACTCTGACGGAGAGCTTGCTGAAATATTTTTTGCGGCAGATGATACAGCACGTGATTATCTTAATGAAGTTCCCATACTGCAGGAGGGAATTATGTATTACAGCGCCCTTGTAAATCATACAACTGGTACAAGCGGCACCCTGCTTTACTATTTTTCCTTTGGAAATGACGGTGTTATAGAACCGCTTTTTGTATACAGAAAGAACACAAGTGTGGCATTTGTTGTTCCCAGTGATGAATCGGATGCTGAGACATTTGATGATGAAAAATATTACAGTGCATATTCGGCAACATCGGCAGGATCACCCTTTACACACGCCAAGCCTCTCACAAATGTAAAGCTGTATGATGTGGACGCCGCTGTTGTCGGCGCAGTTGTGCAGGAGAAGAAGAGGGTTAAAGCAACTGATAATTTGGGTGTTGATTTTGACTATGACAGTAACTTCGTTGACGTTGTTGTTGATAAGGTGCGTCAGGTGCTTGATGCAGAAAGCGGAGATTATGTAACAGAATTGACCGGGTATAACAAAGGAAAGCTCAAACAATATAAATTTAACAGCGCAGACCTTTTAAGCAGAGAAAACGCTATTAACGCATCTCTTTCAAAGGTCAGTGCCAACAACCTCAAGCGCGGAGATGTGGTTATGCTGCACCAGGATTCATTGGGTGCTGTTGATGGCTTCAGGGTGGCACACAGACCTCAGTATATGCTTTCAAATGTGACAACGTTAAACCCAGCGGTGCCTTATGAATATAAATTTGACGGTTCCGCACGTCCTGCCAATGAAAAGTACCATCCTTTCCCGACAACATCAATGTTTGCAGCAGGTAAAGTTGTGAGAATGGTTAACGGTGCACCGTTTGTTGATACGGGGCAGGGCGCGCTCAGACGAATGATGATGTACGGTACATCAACTGTGCAGGTGCTTATATATGATATGTATAATGATACGATTACACCTGCGTTGAACTCCAGTAAAAACCCCACCTTCACATTGTTTGAGGAGGGTGACTATATCTATTGGTATCAGTACGAGCGTTATCCGATGACGGTTATAGCAGTGAGAAACTATGAGTGAGGTGAATTGAAATGAAAAAAATATTATCATTATTGCTGACGGTAACCTTACTATTTTCAGCTGCTGTGCAGAGCTTTGCACAGGAGGCAGAGAAGGATGCTGCATTGGAAGCCTCTCCGGCAGTTTCGGGAAAGGTTTTATATGTCAGCGCATCAGCATCCTCCGGTGGGGACGGTTCCTTTGAAAAGCCGTACCAGAATATTGAAACTGCAAAAAATGCCGTACGCTCAATGGGGAAGAGTGAGCCTATAACAGTTTATGTTATGGGAGGCGATTACTACTTCAAGAGCAGCAATGTTTTCACAGCGCAGGACTCCGGCACAAAGGAGGCACCGATAACCTACAAGGCATATAACGGCGAAAAACCCGTTTTTCACGGCAGTGTTCAAATTCCTGCGCGTAATATAACAAAGCTTAATGATGAGAAGCTTCTCAAAAAGATTCAGGCAACTGTACGCGATAAGGTATACGTGATGGCTCTGCCCTCGGATGTGAGCAACAATATAGGCAATATGTTCCGCTATGCGGTGGGTACATATTCACATACAATGGATTTTAATACACTCGATGTATTCAATAATGGCGAGCTTATGCCTATGTCGCAGTGGCCCAACATCGGCTTTGCCGATGTTGAAAGTCTTACAGATGCATCACCCCTTAAGGTTGTGTTTAGTGAAGAACTTGCAAAACGCTTTAAGAACTGGTCCTTTGCCGAAGACATAATAATGAGCTATTACACAAAGGCGGGTTACGAACATTTCTTTGCACCTGTTTCAGGCTTTGACTCACAGGAAAGAGTGATTAATCTGCCCAAGGAGCAGGTGACGAGAACTCCCAGCCTTGACCGTATGGGACCGAGTGCAAATGCGCGTGCAGTAATTTTGAATATGCTTGAAGAAATCGATATGCCGGGCGAATGGGTGCTTGACAGAGCTAATAAGTGTATATACATTTATCCCGAGGGCGGCAAGGTAAGCGGAAAAATGACAGTATCTCTTTCAAACGAGCCTATTGTAACCTTTGACGGAGCATCAAATATTATCTTTGATGGAATTACTGTCGGTTACGGAAGAAATGACGGTATAGAAATTACAAACAGTTCTTCTGATATTGTGATTAAGGAATGTGAGGTATCGAATGTCGGTTCGAGTGGTATCGATATCAGAAACTCAAAAAATATTACTGTCAGCGGATGCGACATCTACAATATCGGTTCCTCGGGTGTTCACATTGTTTCGTGCGGTAACAGAACATTTCTTACGGAAAGTGGCATAGTTGTAGAAAACAACGACATTTTCAACATCGGAAGATTTAAAAAATGTGCTACGGGCTGTGTTATTGTCGATGAAAGTTGTGGCGTTGAAATAAGAAACAATAAAATGCACAGAGTTCCCCATCAGGGCGTATGGATTGACAAAGGGGCAATAGTTAAGGTTGATTCAAACGAGGTTTATGGAGCAGTGCGTGAAACAATGGACGCAGGTGCGCTCTATGTAAATGGTGATGTGACCGACTGGGGCGTGGAGTTTACAAATAACTTTATTCACGACATTTCAAATGAACTTTCCGGTCGTGGTACGACGCACGGAACATACGCCGATGCACAGCACCATAACGTTATTATGGATAACAACATCTTCTACAATATTGGAAACGGTGCTGCATTCCAGAACGGCGGAAGCTTCGGCAGTACGGCAAACAACATCTTTATAGAATGTCCCGTTCCGACTATTTTCACAGATTACGAGGCGATGAGCCACTGGGGCGTTATTGCAAGAGCACCGGTCATTGCACAAAAGGACAAGGACAAATATCTTGCCCGTTTCCCCGAAATGGCAAGATGGCTTGAATTTGATGCAGATGAAGCACTCAGACGTAAAACTGTAGGAGCCTCATTCTATAATAATTTAAGCGTCGGCTCAAAGCTTAACATTCCGACAAACAAATCTCTTATTGAATATGCAAAGAAATTTGATAACAATATCGGTATGTTAACTGCTGCGGATTTTGGATTTGACGAAAGCTTGCCCGATTACGGCTATGATTTTTCATATACGAAGGATGCACCTGTTTATGATAAAGTAAAAGACCTTTCGTTAATCGATTTTGACAATATCGGTACAAAAGAGGTGACAGAGCTTCAGCCGGCTAAACTGATAGGTCCCGAAAACGGTGCAACAGGAATAGAAGGTAATAATGCAATCCTTTCCTGGAGAGGTACAAAAGGTGCATATCGCTACAGAGTAATAGTTGCTATAGATGAAAACTTTGATGCGATTGTGTATGATAAAATAGTTAACGAAACCTGTTGTGAGATAAATACTCTTAAATACGGTCTTCGCAAATATTACTGGAAGGTTATTCCCGTTAAGTCTGGAAAGAGTGAAGTGGTTTCGGAGGCAGAGCCGCAGGTGTTTACCTTTACAACTGCAAAGAGCGAGGCACTTGATAAGACAGAGCTTCGTTCAATGGTTATGACACTGGGAAACAACTATTCAAACTTTGATTATCCTGACGAGCTTATAGAGCAGGTTACAGCGGCAAAGGAAGCTGCACAAACGGTTCTTGACAGTAAAAGAACCAAGCAGAGCAATGTTCGTGCAGCTTCGAAAAAGCTTGGTGCGTTAACAACACAGATGTATGACTCAGCCATAACAAGAACGATTGATATTGATGAGTTTTTACAAGATGCTGATAACTGGGTAAAAACAAGTGCCAAGAATTCAGAAATCGGTGAAGATTTTGTCAAGCTTGCTGCTGATGAAAGAGTTTTTGCTTACGGCGGAAATGTAGTTAACCCCGGTGAAATGATGCGGTTCACCCTCAAATTTAATCCTACGGGTTACCAGAGCGTGGGTATATGTGCAGAGCCAAATGGAAGACTTTGGAATGTTCCCGGATATTCTGCTGTTATGAGACTTGGCTTTATAGAGCTTCAGCGATACAGCTATAATGTCAACGGAGAGCTTGAAGGCGGAATTATAAAGCATTTTCCGAGTAAGGGTGTTCTCGTTTCAAATATGTGGATGATGGTTGAATTTGGTTATACAAAGGTTCACAACGGAACCCGAATTTTACTCAAGGTTGACGGAACTACGCTTATAGACTATGTTGACACAACGAGTATGGCTGTTACGGAGCCGGGATATTTCCGAATTGAAAACGGTAGTAGCGAAGAAATGTCTGCAGGTACGGTTAATAACGATACATCAAAATCAGGCGTAACAGATATGTAAACGATACAAAAAGGCGTGTCTGATTGACACGCCTTTTGCCTTAACAGAAAGCGGTGACAGCAAATGATAATATTACCTATACCAAAAGAATGTGAATATAAAGAAGGAGTATATGTTCTTCCTGATAAAACGGGCATTGCTTGCGATAGTAAAAGAGTTCTTAATTATCTCTCGGAGTTTATACGTATGCAAGGGGATAATGAAGGAATATCATTTGAAATAAACAGTGAGCTTGAAAACGAAGAATACATCCTTGAAATAACAGAGAACGCAGTATATATCAGTGGAGGTGACGAGGAGGCGCTTTTCCGTGCATCTCAAACACTCAAACAGATAGTTTTGCAGGCAGAGGACGGAAAAATTCCGTGTGTAAAAATCAGTGATAAGCCTGATTTTAAAAAACGTGGTATAATGCTTGATGTAAGCCGCGGCAGAATACAAAAGCCCGAAACCATAAAACTACTGATTGATATTATGGCAGATATGAAGTATAACGAGCTTCAGCTTTATTTTGACAATGTTGTGTTTGAGTATAAGAGTATGTCAAAATATTATAAAAACGGCGGGGTTCTTACTGTAGAAGATATTAAGGGGCTTCAGAAATACTGCAGCGAAAGATTTATAGAGCTTGTACCAAATCAGAACAGCCTCGGTCATATGCGTGGATGGATTGAAAAGGAAGAATTTAATCACCTTGGAATAACGAGGGATGACGGGAAAATGTCGTGCACCGTAAACCCGCTTCTTCCTGAAAGCTTAGAGCTTGTTGACAGGCTTTATGGTGATTTGTTGCCTCTCTTTTCCTCGGATAAGGTGAATATAGGAATGGACGAGCCTTTTGAGCTTGGTCAGGGAGAGACAAGAGAGGTATGTGAAAAAGAAGGCGTAGGAAGGCTGTATACCGATTATCTGAAAAAGGTATGTGCCCTTGCAAAGGAAAAGTACCAAAAGCGACCTATGTTCTGGGATGATATTATAATGAAGCATCCTGAATATATTGATGAGCTTCCACCCGATGCAATAGTTGTTGACTGGGGATATGAGGCAGACAC
>JAZSNZ010000188.1:0-2941 GCA_045536645.1 Acutalibacteraceae bacterium | reverse complement strand
GGTAGCTGTGCGTTTATATCCCCTGAGCCGATAAGCGAATGGATAATGGCATTTATTATGGGTATCAGAAGCAATGTCACTCCAACACCTATCAGACCCGAGCAGGTACCGATTATAAAGGTCTCTGCATTGAACACCTGGGAAATATTTGACTTCGATGCGCCTATGGCTCGCAGCACACCTATCTCCTTGGTTCTTTCAAGAACTGAAATGTAGGTTATTATTCCTATCATTATCGATGAAACTATCAGAGATACCGCAACGAAAGCTATAAGAACATAGCTTACGCTGTCAACTATGGTTTTGACCGAAGACATGAGCACGCCTGTCATGTCGGTATAGTTTATAACCAGATCCTCTTCCCCTGCCGCATCCATGTCTGCATTGTATTTATCGAGGAATGCGAGGAATTTCTCCTTTGCGGTAAAATCCACGAGATAAATGAATATCGACGAAGGCTCACTGCGATCCGCATATCCAAGAGTACTCAGATTGCTCTTTGCGCTGCGTTCCTGCTCTCCTGATGCAAAGGTCTCCATCAGCCTCATAAGCTCTTCCTCAGTGAGATTGAACTTGAATGCAGAGGCAATCTTATCTGCATCAACATTAAAGGAACGCGCGATGGAGAACATCAGATCATAGCTGTATTCTGTGATCTTTGCAGACAGTTTCTTTTTCATTGAAGCAGTGGACATACTGACTGACATTGCACTCGCTGTGCCCTTGACCATCGAAGAAGAAGTATATGCTGACACCGCTGCGCCTACATCATCTGCTGTTATCGGTGCTGCAAAAATCTCAGATATATCTGTCTCGGAAAGTTCGATTTGAATATCAGGAATCTCTATATCAATATCGGGCAGCACAGAGTCTGTCGTATCACTTTCGGAGGTTTCGGGCATCTCGGAACCTCCCCACTCAGGCTCTGACGGACTTACATTCTGCGAGGGCATAGCAGATGCTACGTAATCTGTTATCAGTCCCACCAGAAGAGGTCTATAGACCTTTGATACCGTTCCCTGCGGCATTGAATATCGTGTATCAAGACCGCTCATCAGCTCCGTTGCTTTGCCGCCTGCAAGATAGGAATCCACTATAATATCTGCATCTGTCAATCTCAGTATTGCCTCTCCCGATACAGGATCTGCGTTCTTTTCAACATAGCTTATGAGCATATCAGATGCAAGGGTTGACAATCCTTCTGAAAAATCCTTCTGTGCAGGCTCTGTGCTGTTTGCGGCAGATTTGACAAGATCATCAAGATATTCCTGCATTTTTTCCTCGAGGAAATTTCCGCTTATATTAATGTTGAATGCTGTGGAAAGCATATCGGCATCAACGGATATCATATCCTCAAAATTAAGATCCGAGCCGCTTTCAGTCTCATCAAATCCTCTTCCTGTGAAAACATCGATATCAGTATTGCTCAGCTGTTCTTTTACTATCTTCGAGGAAGCTGCTATATTGATCATATGATCTGTAAGCTCGGGCATATATGCAATACCCGTTGAAAGCGCGGAGGCGGTAACGCCCTCTTTGGGGCAGACGATGCCGACTATATGAAGCCTCTCCCCGTTGGCGACAAGTTTACGCATATACTCGTCATCACCGGACATATCCTCCCACACCTTATATTCTTCGTTATACTTGTATATATCAGATGAAGCAGTGAGTCTGAAGGACAGTGACATGAGGTCATCATAGCTCCATGTCATAGGCTCTTCGACGTTTTCCACCTCTTCTCCGTTCATGACTTTCTGTACCATCTCGTTAAGCTTTTCCCGATCACGAAGTCCGAGGGTATATGCTGTGTAATCGGGAAGGCTGTGCGGATCGGAAAGCACCATGACAAGCTCATTATACTTTTCAGGCCACCTGCCCTGAAGGACATCATACTGGGATTCGATCAGTTCTTTATTATCTATCATTTCACTGAAAACATTTGAATCCATATATGTTGACATCATGGGATTTCCCGTGATGTCGCCAAAAAGTGTGGCAGGGTTTACCTGTATTATTTCGTCAGACTCGTTGTAGGCATATATCCGAGGTGTCACGTTATAGCCGTATTTCAGGGCATTGATGGTATCGCCTATTTCGCCCATATTGCTCTCGATGTGTTTTTTAAATGATCCGAGATCATTTGTGCCTATCTGCGCAAACATCTGGGAAACCATCTGCTGTTCCTTTACTGTGCCTTCTTCTGCATTCTGCCCTTCTGCCATCGCAGTTCCAAGTGCAGTCATCGCAGATGTCATATCCGCTGTTTCGGACTGGATAATGAGAGGATATGTGGAAAGGGTATCCTCCTGAATTTTGTCGATATACTTCTGGAAGCCTGTTGAAAGGGACATTATGAGCGCTATGCCGATTATTCCTATTGAGCCTGCAAAGGCGGTCAGTATGGTTCTTGCCTTTTTTGTCCAGAGGTTATTGAAGCTGAGGGTAAGAGCTGTGAGAAATGACATAGACGAGCGACCCATGTTTTTGTGTTCCGGCTCTGTCTCTTCCTCCAAAGCTATTTCAAACGGATTTGAGTCATCTGTTATCCTTCCGTCACGCAGACGCACTATGCGGTTTGCATATTCCTCTGCAAGCTCGGGGTTATGGGTAACCATTACAACCAGCCTGTCCTTTGACACTTCTTTCAGAAGTTCCATAACCTGAACACTTGTGTCACTGTCAAGTGCACCTGTTGGTTCGTCGGCAAGAAGTATATCGGGATTGTTAACAAGTGCTCGGGCAATTGCCACTCTCTGCATCTGTCCGCCTGACATCTGGTTTGGCTTTTTATGAAGCTGATTACCAAGCCCCACATCCTCAAGGGCCTTCTTTGCTCTGCGGCGGCGTTCACTTCGTGAAATACCCGATATGGTCAGTGCAAGCTCCACATTTGCAAGTACAGTCTGATGAGGAATCAGATTGTAGCTCTGAAAAATAA
>JAZSNZ010000283.1:0-2738 GCA_045536645.1 Acutalibacteraceae bacterium | reverse complement strand
TGGGAGGTAATGACCGTGACTGATATAAAGGAATCCCTTATTCCCTCTGTGGGCGAAGTTACCGATATCAGAATCGACACTCCCGATATTAAGACCTTCCGCGTTGTCACTCCTGACGGCGTAAAGCCCTTTATTCATAAGCCGGGTCAGTGCGCCATGCTGTCTGTACCGGGTGTTGGCGAAGGAATGTTTTCAATTACCTCATCGCCTACAAATGAAGAGTTCATGGAGTTTTCAATCAAGAAATGCGGCTGTGTCACCGAATGGCTTCATTCAATGGATATAGGTCAGCAGATAACCATCAGAGGCCCCTACGGCAACGCCTTCCCCGTTGATACTGAGTTTGCAGGACGTGACCTGCTGTTTATTGCAGGCGGAATCGGTCTTGCTCCTCTGCGCTCCGTAATCAACTACTGCCGTCACTACCGTGACCGCTACGGCAAGATAGACATTGTCTACGGCGCAAGGTCAAAGGACGACCTTGTCGATTACGAGGAGATAATAACCGAGTGGTCAAAGGACGAGGGCGTAGATGTTCATCTGACAATAGATAATCCCCATGAGGGCTGGGATGGTCATGTTGGCTTTGTTCCCGCCTTTGTAAAGGAGCTTGGTTTTTCAACTGATAAGACAGCCATTCTTTGCGGCCCTCCCGTAATGATAAAATTCACTCTTACAGAGCTTATTGATATGGGCTTCAGCAAATCTCAGGTTTACACCACCCTCGAAATGCGCATGAAATGCGGCATCGGCAAGTGCGGCAGATGCAACGTTGGCAGTAAATACATCTGCAAGGACGGCCCTGTTTTCAGATTTGATGAGCTGGACGAACTCCCCGATGAATACTGAGTCACACATTGGAAGGAAAGGAATATTGCTTATGGAAAAAATGGTAAATATTTATCTCTTCGGAAAACAATACACTGTTCCCGATAATCTTACAATAATGTGTGCAATGGAATATGCAGGCTATCAGCTTGTCAGAGGCTGCGGCTGCCGCAACGGCTTCTGCGGCGCCTGTGCAACTATCTACCGCATAAAGGGCGAACGGGAGCTTAAAAGCTGTCTTGCCTGCCAGACAAAGGTTGAGGAAGATATGTATATTGCAACTCTTCCCTTCTTCCCCCTTGTAAAGCAGGTCTATGATATAAATAACATCCCCGTTACAGAACAGGTCATGATGCAGCTTTACCCAGAAATCTATGCCTGTGTCGGATGCAACGCCTGCACAAAGAGCTGCACCCAGAGCCTTAACGTCATGCAGTACATAGCTTACGCACAGCGCGGTGAATTTGAAAAGTGTGCTGAGGAGTCCTTCGACTGCGTAATGTGCGGAGTCTGCTCCTCCAGATGCCCTGCAGGAATTTCTCACCCTCAGGTCGCAATGCTTGCCAGAAGAATAAACGGCAAGTATCTTGCTCCCGGAACAGAGCACCTTGAAAACAGGGTAAAAGAAATAAACGAAGGCACCTTCAACGATCTTATAGAAGCTCTCATGAACAAGCCCATTGAGGAAATGAAAGAGCTTTACAACAACCGTGAAATAGAAAAGTAAGGAGGGATATCATGTACGCCAAGGAATTTCAGGATTCTCTGAAAGCGGTGGAGGCAAACCGAGAAGGCAACATAGCCTATGAACCTGCCCGAATGACTGCAAAGGAAAAGGAAGACCTTCTCGCCGCTTACCACCCCGATTATAAGCAGAGCGAATTTTCAGAACTTAAGATAGGTCCCAACAAGGGCGACAAGGTCCCTCATGAGCTTTGCAGAATGCTGGAAGGCAACAGCCGCATAAAAGCTGAGGACGTTGACCTTTCCGCACCCGACTACGATGTTGACGTGCTTATCATCGGTGCAGGCGGTGCAGGCTCGGCTGCGGCAATCGAAGCTCATGCAGCAGGTGCCGATGTTATGATGGTCACAAAACTTCGCATAGGAGATGCCAACACCATGATGGCAGAGGGCGGCATACAGGCAGCAGACAAGGAAAACGATTCACCTGCCATACATTTCCTCGATGCCTTCGGCGGCGGACATTTTGCCGCAAAGCGAGAGCTTCTCTCAAAGCTCGTGTGCGATGCTCCCGATGCCATAAAGTGGCTCAACGACTTAGGTGTTGAATTTGACAAGGCTCCCGACGGCACCATGATAACGACCCACGGCGGCGGCACATCGAGAAAGCGTATGCACGCGGCAAAGGACTATTCAGGTGCTGAAATAATGCGTACTCTGCGTGATGAGGTTCTCAACAGGAATATTCCCGTTGTTGATTTCACCTCTGCAATAGAGCTTATCCTTGATGATAAGGGCAATGCCGCAGGTGCTGTCCTTATGAACATGGAGACAGGAAAGCTTCTTGTCGCACGTGCAAAGACCGTTATCATCGCCACAGGCGGTGCAGGCCGAATGCATTATCAGGGCTTCCCCACCTCCAACCACTACGGAGCTACCGCCGACGGACTTGTTCTCGGCTACAGAGTCGGCGCAAAGCTTCTCTATGCAGAAACCCTGCAGTACCACCCTACAGGCGCCGCCTTCCCTTCTCAGATATTCGGTGCACTTGTCACCGAAAAGGTTCGTTCCCTCGGTGCAAAGCTTGTAAACAGGGACGGTAAGGTGTTCATGCACCCCCTTGAAACAAGAGACGTTGCCGCAGCTTCCATAATCCGTGAATGCAGCGACAGAGACGAGGGCATCGACACAGGAAACGGCAGGGCAGTATGGCTTGACACTCCCAT
>JAZSNZ010000264.1:0-7558 GCA_045536645.1 Acutalibacteraceae bacterium | reverse complement strand
TGAGCTAATTCCGCGTGTCAACGAATGTTATTATAGCAGATTATTTTAGGATGTCAAGAGATAATTTATATTTTTTTCTCTTGACAACATAAGTGTAATGATGTAGACTGATGTTGTCGGTTTAACACATTAGACTAAAGGAGAATACATCATGGAATCATACAAATTATTTGAAGCTGAATTTCGCCTTATGACACTTATCTGGGATCATGAACCTATTACCTCCCCTGAACTTGTCAGGCTTTGCGAAGAGCAGTTTGGGTGGAAGAAATCTACTACCTATACACAAATCAAAAGACTCAGTGAACGTGAATTTCTTGAGAACAAAAATACAATAGTACGCGCACTTGTCAAAAAAGAACAGGTTGAACGCTACGAGAGCGAAACAGTGGTAAATGACCGTTTTGAAGGCTCTTTGCCGAGATTTTTAACAGCTTTTCTCGACAGCAAACCTCTTTCGGAAAAGGAACTAAACGAATTGAGGGAGATAATAGACCGATACAAGGAGGGATAAATATGTCTGAGTTATTCGGTTCTGTACTTGAAATGAGTTTGTGGGCCAGTGTTGCAGTAGTTATCGTAATAATCGCTCGCTTGTGCTTAAAGAAAGTGCCTAAGATTTTTTCATATGTTCTTTGGAGCGTTGTGTTCTTCAGACTTCTGTGTCCTTTTGGTATCTCGATTCCCATTAACATACAGGTAGCTGAGTCAAGAGTGGCAGAAGACAGCGAAAATTCGATGATACAGACCTTCATAGAGCAAGGAATAGAGTATGAACAAACTTCCGATGAACCTATAACGGCGGATTATCAATACACACCTCTGGATACTCCTGTTGAGCAGCTCGAAAAATCAGACCCTATGCTGTTGCTGTGGATCAACTGGCTCATAGGCATTGCAGGTGTAATGTCATACGGAGGATATTCGTATCTGAAATTAAGGCGAAGATTGAGAACCGCATTCAGAATTGATGGCAGAATATACGAATGTGAAAACATAAAGACTGCATTTGTAATCGGTATATTCAAACCTAAAATCTATATCCCCAGCGGTTTGACAAAGTCGCAGAAAAGCATGGTTATTAAACATGAGCAAGCGCACATCAGACGCGGAGACCATATTGTAAAGCTCATAACTTACTGCGCACTTGCAGTGCATTGGTTCAATCCTGTTGTATGGTTATGCTTTAACTTGGTGTGCACAGATATGGAAAAATCATGCGATGAATCGGTAATCCGTGACTTTAAACGCTCCCAAATAGCAAGCTATTGCGACACCCTTGTTAAGGTAAATGAAAATCACTCTAACCCTGTGCTTGCCTTTTCGGAAAACAGCACAAAGAAAAGAGTACTTAATATAGTGAATTTCAAGCGTTGTACGAAATATGCAGTCGCTTTGATTTCCGTGGTGTGTGTTGTGCTCATTGCAGTTTGCGCAATCACACCAAAGGTCAATGCATATCTTGGTGAGTACGATTCAAGACACGAAAGCGAATGGGCAGAATACGGTACCAATTATGTTGACATTTACGATTGCATAGACAATTCGCTTATTCTTAACGGAAAAGAATATACCTCCGAGCCCGATTCACTTACAGAACTTTATGTTCCCGAAGGGTATCTTGCTGTTGCAGAATTTTGTGACATGCCAAATCTTAAAACAGTTTCATTGCCTGACAGCGTGACTGCGTTGGGGGTAAACGCACTCTCAAACAATCCAAACCTTGAATCGGTATATCTTGGCGGAGGGCTGACACGAATTTGCGGAGAGGCGTTCTGGAACGACACTGCACTTAAGGAAATAATACTTCCCGACAGTGTAGAGAAAATTGAGCATCGGGCATTTTCATGCTGCAGATATCTTGAATGCATAGTTATCCCTCCCAAAGTGGAAAATATAGTAAGCGGCACATTTGAAAGCTGTGACCGACTGGTTGATGTATTCATCGGGGAATCTGTTGCTTACATAAGTGATAATGCGTTTACAAGCTGCCTTGTGGGTAAACAGCCTTTAGTATTTCACATAAAGGACAATCCTTATGCGGAAGAATACGCAAAGAAGCACGGATATATCGTTGAGGAATGGGACGGAGAAACAATAACCATGACAGAGTTTCTGGGCATACCCGAGCAACCCGTCATAGAAGAACCGTATATAGACCCTGTAGAGGCTGACCGCTTTATCGGAGAATGGTTTTTCAAGCTGACAGACGAGGGGTATATGATTAACGGCTACAACGGAGAAGTACCAACGGAAGTTATTGTTCCTAATAACATTGACGGTTACAGCATAGTCGGTCTTGATGCAAGCTGCCTGCGCTGTCCGCCTGATAGAGAAGTGTCAGCACTTGAAAAGGTTATAATATCGGAAGGTATTAAAATACTGCGCTGTGCTGCGTTTGATAACTGCAGGAACCTGACCGATGTAACCTTGCCCGAGACACTCCGGTACATTGATGGCTCGGTGTTTCAGGATTGCACCTCGCTTAAGGAGCTTTATATTCCCGAAAGTGTTACCTACATAGATGTGCTTACCTTTGTTGGTTGTTCGGCAGAGTTGTCGCTTTTCGGCAAGGAAGGTTCTTATGCGCAGGAGTACGCAGAACGCATGGGTATGCTGTTTAAGGCGGTATGATAATAGGAGATAAATTATGAAAGGTATATTTCTTTCCGTTTTGGAAATGAGTCTATGGGCCAGTGTTGCCGCAGTTATCGTAATAATCGCTCGCTTGTGCTTAAAACGTGTCCCTAAAATCTTTTCATATATACTTTGGAGCGTTGTTCTGTTCCGTTTACTATGTCCTTTTGGAATCAAAATCCCTATCTGGATTACACCTGACGAGCCTTACATAGTCGAGGCGACTGTTCCTGTCGGTCCTCCTATAGGAGATGAGGATAGCGAAGTGGTTTTTGACAGTACCACAAATACATTTGTTGTCGAGAGTGAACTCCCAAAAGCAGAAAAGAATATCAGTATTATGTCGGTGCTTGTAATAATCTGGGTTTTAGGAACACTCTGTATTGCAGCATATGGTGTGTATTCTTATGCTCGTCTGCGTACAAGGCTTAAAAACGCAGTAATGACAGGACAAAATATATACGAAAGCGGCAGAATCAAGACTGCTTTTGTTCTCGGTTTCATTCGCCCGAAGATATACATTCCGTCAGGCTTGGGTGACACGCAGAGACGAATGATTGTGATGCACGAGCATACACATCTGCGCCGATTTGACCACATTGTAAAGCTCATTGCGTACTGTGTGCTGGCTATTCACTGGTTCAATCCTCTCATGTGGCTTTGCTTTGATCTGATGTGCAAAGATATGGAACTGTCCTGTGATGAGGCTGTAATCGGGGGACTTGAGCGTGACAGTGTTGCGGAATACTGTAACACCTTGCTGATTCTGAATGAAAAGGCTTCACACATAGCACCTGCCTTTTCCGAGAACGACACCAAAAAGAGAATCAACAATATAGTCAGCTACAAAAAGCCTGCTCGCAGGATTTTGCTGATAATATCGGTAGTGTGTGCCGTGATATTCTGCATAGGTGCTGTGAATATTGAAATAAAGGAAAAAGGCATAGATTTGGAAGAGGTTCTTTCTCAATACGACTCATCGGCATTTATAAACAATTCTGTTGAGGATAAGTACGCAGAGCTTGTATCTGTTGATTCCCCTCTTTATATCGAGATATTGACAGATAAACAGACAACGGAACAGTATGCATCGGTTAAATACTGTTATCGGGAATATGAGGGTGCGATAACAATTCCCGAAAGCTACAGCGGCGTGGCGGTGACACGCATTGACTTTGATGCGTTTATGAATTGCAGGGGTATAACAGAAATCAATTTGCCTCCCACCCTTAATGAAATATGGGATTCGAGCTTTTATGGCTGCACCTCTTTAAGGAGTATTGACATTCCCGATTCTGTTGTCTATATAGGAAAGCTTTCTTTTCAGAATTGCTCATCGCTTCAAAGTGTAATTCTCCCTGAAAATCTAAGAGATATCTTCATGTTTACCTTTGCAGGCTGTGCATCACTTAAAGAAATAGAAATCCCCAACGGGGTTGAAGTGATTTCGAACAGTGTATTTATGGACTGTACTTCACTTGAACATGTAGGTCTTGGCAGTAAAGTAACTATGGTAGGATCATATTCCTTTAAAAACTGCATTTCCTTGAAGGAAATATATCTGCCTTCTACAGTGGCATACGTTGCCGGAGAAGCATTTTCAGGCTGTAAAAATCTTACAGCGGTACATGGCATTGAAAACGTGAGCATAATAGAAGATAAAGCATTCGAGGGCTGTGATAAATTAGAGCCCTATTATAAAACAGAAAAGCGAGCACATTCTTATCTTTTTGCTTATCATGCCACTGACCTTACCGTTCTTGAGATACCCGAGGGGTACACTTCCGCAGCCGAGTTCGGCCAGTGTACGAATCTTATATCGGTTACTTTACCAAGCACCATGGAATATATCTACTACGGTGCTTTTGACACTTGTTATAATCTTGAACATATATATATTCCTGCAAGTGTAAAGTATATTGATAAGGAGGCATTTCCTTACGTTGTAACATATCCCAATGAAGGAGATTCTCCGATATATTCAAAGCTGACAATATATGCTCCAAAGGATTCCTACGCAGCAAAATGGGCTATGGAAATGGGCTATAAATATGAGGAGTGGAACGGATGAAAAGAATTATAATATTGCTGACCATATTATCAATGCTCCTTTGCGGCTGCGGCAAAAAGAACGCAGACAACATCGAACAGACAGCGGAACGCCCGTCAAATATGTACTCCTATGATGTGCTCTACGAAATAGAAAACGATATGCACGCTTTTTACTTCTTTGGAAATCAGTACCAGTTAGAGCTTACAGGAGAAATATTTGAGATGTACCTCAGTGAGGACGGAGTATTGACTGTTCCCTCAAAGATTGACGATTATACAAATACGATAAGCGTTTCATCGGGACTGACACACGAGCAACGTTTAAAAGTTAAATCAATAGTTATTGAAGAGGGAGTAGAATACATTTTCGGTAATACCTTTCAGGACTTTAAAAACCTTAAAACGGTAACACTGCCATCAACACTTCGTGGTATTGGAAGCGGTGCATTTGAGATGTGTTCCTCCCTTGAAAAAATAAACATCCCCGAAAGTGTTGAGTTTATCGGTATATTTGCATTTTTTGGCTGTTCTGAGCTCAAAGAGCTTCCATATCCGCAGCATGTAAAAGCTGTCTGTGAAAACAGCTTTTACTACTGCGAATGTCTGGAGTGGGCAGAATGCCCCGACAAAGATTCCTTCAATGTAAACAGTGTAGGAGTGGATGTTGGAGACAGCAAAGTTCCTGCATCTGTCAATGCTATAGCAGAAGAAGGCTTTGCAGGGCATGATTTATCCGAAGTATATATCGAAAACGGCGTAGGGGTCATAGGAGACAGAGCGTTTTATAACTGCAGTAATTTGTTCAGAGTTATTATTCCACCCAGCATAACATACATCGGCGAAGATGCTTTTACTGGTTGCCGCGAAGACCTTGTGATTTACGGTGAGTTTGGGTCTTATGCGGAGCAGTGGGCTAATGAGCATGGAATAATCTTCGGATTGTATGTTTTTTAAAGGAGAAAGCCTATGAAGAGAATTATTGCTTTGATATTGGGTTTTTCCATGCTCCTTTGCGGCTGTGATATAATTGAGCAAAAACCGGTATCACAGACTGATACTGCAAAGGGAAAGAATAATATTGTTTCAAGAGATGATTATTTAGATATTGAGTTTGAATACATAAAAGAATATTCGCCCCAGACATCAAATCGCTACCAATTCTGTGCAGCGGAAGAAATGTTTTATCAAAACCTGAGCGATGACGGCACTCTTGTGATCCCCTCTTATATTGACAACACGCCTGTTGCAAGTGTTTGCAATCCATCACGGGAATTTAAGGCAAAAATTAAATCTATTGTAATAGAAGAGGGAGTCGAATTTATCTATTTAAACGCATTTGCCGAATGTCCGAATCTTACATCGGTTACATTACCCTCTACACTTAAAGGCATAGCCTCACAGGCATTTTTTATGTGTCCCTCTCTTGAGACGATAAACATTCCTGAAAGTGTTGAGTACATTGGAGCTTTGGCATTTTTCGGCTGCGGAAAGCTAACAGGACTTGAATATCCCGAAAGTGCTTACGCAGTTACAGAAGATGCATTTTATTACTGCGAAAATCTGCCGTGGGCTTTGTCTCCGAATAAAGATTCATTCTGTGCCGGAAGCTACGAAACCATTGGTGCGGAAATCTATGTTCCCGGCTCGGTCAATGCTATCGCCCCCGAGGGTTTTGCCGGTTATGCAACAACGGAAGTCCATATGTACAATGGCATTGAGTCAATAGGCGACCGAGCTTTTTATAATTGCTCTGACCTGTTCAGAGTAATTATCCCGCCAAGTGTAACATATATCGGCGAGGATGCCTTTGAGGGTTGTTCTGAAGAACTTGTAATCTATGGCGAATTTGGTTCGTATGCAGAGCAGTGGGCAAACGAACACGGAATAACCTTTGGACTTTATATTTTTTGATTCATACACAAAAAGCCTCCGCAAAAGCGGAGGCTTCTGATTATTAGTCGTTGGTGTAAGGGAGAATTGCAATGTGTCTTGCGCGCTTGATAGCAGTGGTGAGCTGTCTCTGATGATGTGCGCAGGTGCCGGTTACTCTTCTGGGAACGATTTTTGCTCTCTCGGACATGTACTTGCGAAGCTTTGCAACATCCTTGTAGTCGATATTGGTGATACCGTCCATGCAGAAAGCACAGAACTTTTTACGACCTTTACGACCGCCGCGACGATCGGGTCTCTCGGGTCTGTCAGCCATTTCACAGAACTCCTTTCATATAATAATTATAATAAGTTAAATTCAAAAATCAGAACGGCAGATCATCATCCACTATAGGAGTGAAATCATCATTTGAGCCGTTTGAGAAGGACGCAGGCTGCTCGTTTGCTGCATTGCTGTAGGCTGAGCCGCCGTAGGTAGATCCTTCGGAGGAATCACGCTTGGAATCTGCGAAGTATACATTATCTGCAACTACTTCCCATGCTCTGCGCTTGTTTCCGTCCTTGTCTGTATAGTTGCGGACCTGGATTGAACCCTTGACTGCCATCTGCTGACCCTTGCGGAAATACTTCGACACAAATTCAGCTCTCTGACGCCATGCAACTACGTCAATAAAATCGGTCACTCTCTCTGCACCTGACTGAAAATCCCTGTCAACTGCCAGAGTAAAGCTTGCAACCGGGAGGCCGGACGCTGTAGATCTCATTTCGGGGTCGGCAGTGAGCCTGCCCATGATAATTACAGTATTGAGCATTCCGTTTCCTCCTTATTCCTCGATGTTGACGATCATGGAACGAAGAACACCGTCAGTGATCTTGTAGACACGATCAAGCTCTGCGGGGAACTCAGGCTCGCTCTCGAAGTTGAAGATTACATAGTAGCCGGTCTTCTGCTTCTGAATTTCATAAGCGAGTTCGCGCT
>JAZSNZ010000340.1:0-7892 GCA_045536645.1 Acutalibacteraceae bacterium | reverse complement strand
TAGGGAGGACCGTCGTGAAGAACGAACTTAGGCTTACCCTCATTCATCTTAATAAGTTTCTTGTAAACATCAATTTCCTCCCAGCGAGCCAGCATATCAGGCTCTCTCTGAGGAAGATTTGCTCTCATCGGAAATTCCGTTTCGAGCATATTAAGTGTTGATTTATAATCCTGACCCAATGTTGATCTCTCCTATTGAATACACAATAAAGTGTTTAATTTATATTTTACTGACCTCTGCGTCTGAACAGATTTGCAGGTGAATTTTCGGATTCCTCCGAAGCAGGTGGATTGTTTCCAAGATCAGGCTCAAAGGAAGTAAAGCGAGGCTGACGGCCTGCTGCTATTCCGCCGGGTTTGGGCATCTCACCCTCATCGCCTATATTGACAGTAAAACCGTCTTTTCTCTGTACAGGCTTTTCAGCTGCCGGTGCAACGGGAGCAACCTCAGAAAATGCAGGCTCCTCAGCAGGAATTTCAGCCGGCGCAGGACGTGCTGCGGGCATCTGCGGTGCCTGAGGACGGGGTCTCTGAGGTGCTGCAGGTGCTGCCTCAGGCTGAGAGAAAGGAACTGATGCCTTTCTGTCAAGCATAACAACAGAATCAGACATTTCCCTTGTCTCAGGAGTCAAAATCTCACCTGTAGGCAGGTTGTTGATAAGCGTAAGATGATCCTTGTATGCCTTGAGAAGACGCGCCTTGAAATCGGCGATATCCTTCTGCATACGGTCGATTATATCACGCTCACGGTGAATTTCTGTCTGAGCGTTTGCAACGATTCTTTCAGCCTTAATGGTTGCATCCTTAAGAATTATCTCAGCCTTGTGCTTTGCATCTCTCAGGGAGGCATCGCCGACCTTCTGTGCATTCATAAGTGCATTACGGATGGAGTCCTCCTCCTGCTGATACTCAGAAAGACGAGAAGCAAGAACCTCGAGCTTCTTTACGAGCTCTGCATTCTCACGCAGAAGTGCGTCATAGGAAAGCTGTACTTCGTCGATGAAAGCTTCGACGTCCTCAGCACGGTATCCACCGAAGTTGGATTTTCTGAAATTGACATTTCTGATTTCGTTAAGAGTCAGCATAATGTCTTAACCTCCCAAAAGTTATATATACTTTCGCGCCCTGAGACTTAAACGTCCCTTGCGCGTTTGCGGTCCGACCTTGTCAATTATATATTTTCCGTAGCCTCGGATGGATATTTTCGCTCCGTCCGATACAGCTGCGGAGTTTGAATACTCTTCATTGAAATTAAGGGTCACTCTTCCGGATTTTATAAGCGCTGCAGCAGAATCCCTGCCTGTATTGGTCAGCGCCTTTACAACACAGTCAAGCCTGCATGAAGCAACAGTTGAGGATATTTCCTCGAACTTGGCGCCCTCCGGCAGCGGAAACTCAAATCCAGCCGAAAGGGATACCCCCTCACCGCCGACCTTTATAAGCTGTTCTGTAACATACCTCTCAACATCGCTTTTTACAAAGAACACACATCTTCCCTTTTCAACAAGGATGTCCCCGATGACTTCGCGTTTAAGACCCATAGACATAAGTGTTCCGAGAAAATCGCGGTGGGAAAGTGAAATATCCTTTCTGAACTTTGCGGTTATGGGCGAAATGTCAAAATCTGCAGAGGTGGCATCATATCCACAGGGAAAAATACCGGCGCAGATTCTTTCCGCGTCGTCATGACCGCCCCAGAAAGACACTTCTACAAGCTTGCTGTTCTTCAGCCTGTCCTGCGTAAAGCTCCGTGCTCTCTCATCAAGAAAACATGTAAACTGCGGAAAATTACGCTTGTCCGCAAGATAAACAGCATCCTGCAGTCTTGCATCAAGAAGCCTTCCCTCTTCCGTTTCATGAAAAAGCGGCATTATTAAAAGAATACTCCGTTGTTTTCAAGCTCGTCGATAACCTCGGCGCCTGTGATGCCAACGTTATACGGGGTGATTATATAAGTTCTCTTTGCAATGCTCTTGATCTGTCCTCCGTTTGCATAGGCAACACCGCTGAGGAAATCAACAACACGGCGATAAACATCCTTATTTGTGTTCTCGAGATTGAGAACTACGGTATTCTTTTCCATAAGGCATTCTGCAATTGCAAATGCATCGGAGGAATTTTCGGGATGGAAAACAACAACATTGAGCTGAGCGGTTGTATGTATGCTGACAACCTTGCTGTTGCCCTCAAGTCTTGTAGCTTTTACAGTTCTCTCAGGCAGAGGCTCTTCCTCATAGTAGTTTTCCTCTTCATCGTACTCATCATAATCGTCATAATCGTCGTAATCGGGTGCTGCATTTGAAAATCTGCCTGTAAAGCTTTTGAATGCATCCTTGATTCCCATGTTATTTTCCTCCTTAATTTCTTGCGCCGAAAAGCGCAGAGCCTACGCGCACAATATTTGCGCCCTCTTCTATTGCAATTTCATAATCAGATGACATACCCATAGAAATATATTTCATCTTAACATTACTATTATCTTTGTTTTTGTCCCTAATGTCAATGAATAGATTGTATATTTCTTTAAAAAAGTGCCTTGTTTTTTCGAAATCAGTGTCAAAAGGCGGAATTGTCATCAATCCGCAGACTGTAATTGAGTCAAGAGAACTGATTTCCTTTATAAGCTGTTCGGTTTCTTCTGCTCTGACTCCGCCCTTGCTCTCCTCACAGCCAATATTCACCTCAACAAGAACATCAGTGGTTATCCCTGCTGCCTTTGACTGCTTTGATATCTCTTTTGCAAGCTTCAGCGAATCAACAGACTCGATCATGGATACCTTTCCGACTACCTGCTTTACCTTATTTGTCTGAAGCGAACCGATAAGATGGATTGTGAGATTCTCTTTATCAAGTACGTCGTACTTTGAATTAAGCTCCTGAACTCTGTTTTCACCGATAAAATCAACGCCAAGAGAAATAGCATGGTTGATTATCGCAACAGGAACGGTTTTGGTAACCGCCATCAGCTTTATTTCTGTTGGGTCTCTCCCTGCCCTGAGTGCGGCTGCCTGAATATTCCTTCGAATTTCCTCAAGATTTTTCTCGACTGAGAGCTTCCACTCGTCAGTTGTTAACGATCTTTCCGTCATATAAATCCCTTCCTTCTACAATAACCTCGTCATACAGCTTAAGATACTGACTGTCAAGTGTATTGCTCTTTACTACTGTTATTCCATCCCGGGAATACAGGACATCAACCCATCTGAAAACAACCTCATTGCCCCAGAGAACATATACTCCAACCTGTTCTTCTTCATAAGGCACTGAAACATCATCTGTTCCACTGACAGGAACATTGTATATGTATGCATCTGATGCCGACACCTTAAACTCCTTTTTAACAGTCTGTGTACGCAGTGCATCAGTTTTTATGCCTATACCCTCATAACTTTTCACCTGTATCACTATAGGCTGTGTACGTATCGCAGCAAGCTCATCAATCAGATAATTGCATGTAAAGAGCACTACCGCTCTGTCATCACCCTCTGTAATATTAACAGATTCAAGGGATGCTCTCACACTGCCCACCTCTGCATATGGCAGCTTTATCGTATAGGTTTTTCCGATTGCAAGCCTTCTCGCATCTTCTGTCGGAATAGCACTAACCATATGCCATTTGTAATCATCTGCAATTTTTCCAATGTATCTTGATGTGTCAATATCCATAAACGAGCCAAGGAGTTTATCCACATCATCAGCAGTAAAATTTTTTGAATTTTCTGTTTTAAGGTCATCCTCGTAGCCGTCAACAGAGCTGACAAAATAACCTGAATTCGATGCCGTTACAGTGTACGGCTCTACATTGAATTTGGCCTCAAGTGTACTTTTTTCAGCCTCAAGCTGCTTTATTCTGGCATCAAAATTGTCAACCTTATTCATGTATATCTGACGTTTATTAAGAAGATAAGTTATATCAGCACGTATCTCATCAACAAGATCAAGCTCTCCGTTATTTACTGCTTCAGAAAGAGAATTTATACGCTCATTTAGAAGCTTGTCGATAGATGAATACTTGTCTTTTGCAGTCTCCATGCTCTTGAATTCTGAAATCTGCTCATCAATTTCAATTATTCTGTTGTAGGCATTTGCATCATCTGCAGATCTGAATACATATGCAATCGTCTGTCCCTTTGATACTTTTCCTCCTTCTGAAACCGTTGGCACAACAACTCCCGAATATTCACTTAAAATTAGATTTTCATCTCTTACAGTTATGCCGACAGATTCTATCTCATCAGCTACAGTGATGCTCAGCGCCTGTTCTGTGACGATCTTTGTGTATGTAAGCTGATAAAGCTGATATACAAGATAGAAAATCAGAAGAATGCTTATTATTGCAATAGCACTCCATTTTAATATTTTTACCACATTGGGCGGAAGTCTGAAATCAGTTCCTGTTTTCTTTGCTGCCGTTTCCTTCATTATTTCGTTCCTCCCCTAACCACGGCTCAATATAGATGGACGCTTCCTTCGCAAGCATCTCTGTTTCTAGATTTTTCATTGCATCGAGCCATATAATCCTGTCATCACGGCGAAACCATGTAAGCTGGCGTTTTGCATAACGGCGTGTCTGACGCTTCAGAATCTCAACGGATTCATCAAAGCTCTGCTCTTCTGAAAAATATTTCCAGAGTTCCTTATGCCCGATCGCCTGCACCGAGGTCTTGCCACCAGTATTATACGACATACGTGCCTCTTCAATCAAGCCCTTTTGAAGCATTATGTCTACTCTTTTATCAATTCTCTGATAAAGAGCATTTCTGTCCGAAAACTCGAGTCCAAAAGCCAATAAATCATATCTGCTTTCATTGGCTCTTGATCTTTTATTCTGTTCAGAAAGAGTAATTCCGCTTAACATAAATATTTCAAGCGCACGCACTATGCGTGAAATGTGATTCGGGTGCAAACGTGCAGCTGTTTCGGGGTCAATACACTTGAGCTCATCAAGCAGAGCCTGCCCCCCTTCTTTTTCAGCACGTTCATACAATTCTTTGCGTATCTTATCATCTGACGGTGCATCGGCAAAAACGAGATCATCTGCAAGAGATGAAAAGTAAAGTCCCGTACCGCCGCACAGGATGGGAAGCTTTCCTCTGTCGCTGATGTCCTTTATGCAGGCGTGAGCCATTTCGCAATAACGAGACACGGAGAATGCCTCATCTTCATCAACACAGCATACCATATGATGAGGTATGCCGCACTGCTCCTCTTCTGTCGGTGCGGCTGTTGCGATCTCCATTCCCTTGTATATCTGCATTGAATCGCAGGACACTACTTCTCCGTCAAACATTTTCGCAAGCTCAACTGCAAGCGATGTTTTACCCGATGCCGTAGGGCCTACTACAGCAAGCAGTTTGATCTTTTCGTTACTCATAATCACACTCTGCCAAAATTCTTTTCTATCTCACTTTTTTTAAGTGAGATCCATATAGGTCTGCCATGGGGACAGTAACGCACATCTGGATTTGCAATAAGCTCAAGCACAAGCTGAGCAAGTTCATCTGCATTGGTTTCATCCCCTGCCTTTATGGCAGATTTGCACGCGATCGTCTGAAACATTCTGTCTGTTTTTGCCGTCATCGTAGCATCGGCTTTATTCCCGAAATTGCCTGCAATCTCCATCACGGCACTTGCTATATCAGCACCAACAAGATAAACAGGGATTGCTCGCACCACAACTGTGCCAATGCCGAAATCATCTATCTCAAAACCGGCCTGTGAAAGCAGATCGAGATTTTCGAGCACAGCATTGTAATGCATCTTTTCAAGTGTAACAGTCTGCGGTATGGTCAGAAGCTGGGACGCAGGGTCCTTTCTGTTTTCCATGAGCTTTTTGTATTTAAGCCGCTCATGTGCCGCATGCTTGTCTATATAAATAAGCTGTTTTTCGGATTCAACGATTATATATGTATTGAAAGCCTCACCGATAATTCTGTAATCGGGCATGGAGAATTTGTCTGTAATCTCCTCGGCCTCATCAACAACCTCTGCAGTCGGAGTAATATCAATATATTCCTGCTTCGGCTCTTCGACAAAAGTTTTCTGTATCTTCTGTTCAGGCTTTCTTTCGGGGAATATATCTATTGCAGGCATTCTCTGCGGGACAGGCACCGCAGCAGGCTTGATTACCTGCACTGACATGTCCCCAAAAGATGCTCCGCCTGCTGCTCTGTTGAGCAAATTTTCAGGCATAGTCTCAATAATCTGAGGTTTTGCTGCAGGAACAGGCTTATGCTCAATAGGCTTTGGCTCAGGAGCTGGCTTGAATATTGTAGTCTGCACAGCATTTACAGTCTCTGCAGGAAGCGGAGGCCGCACACTTACAGGGCGTTTTTCAGGAATCTTCATTTCCTTTCTTTCGTCGTTTTCGGAAAGAGAATTTTTAACACCCCAGTAAACGCAGTCGAATACAGGCCGTTCGCTTGTAAACCTAACCTCAAGCTTTGCAGGATGTACATTGACATCCACTGCTGCACAGGATATTTTGACAGACAGCACACAGGCAGGATGCTTGCCGATCATAACAGCACCCTTACAGGATTCCTCAAGTGCTGCCTGCATGGTCTTGCTTTTTACGTATCTGCCGTTTATAAAAAATATCTGCATGCTCATATTGGGACGAGCATTTACGGGCTTTGAAACATAGCCCTCCACAGAAATATTGTTAAGGGAATAGCTGACAGGAATCAGACCCGATGCAAATTCCTTGCCGTAGACCACTCTTATCGCTGAGAGCAGCTTTCCGTCACCGGGAGTACGCAGGCACTCCTTTCCGTCACGTATAAAGGTAAAAGCTATTTCAGGATGCGACAGAGCTATCCTGTCTATAGCCGATGCACAGGCATTGCCCTCTGCAACATCTTTTTTCAAAAATTTCATTCGGGCGGGAGTGTTGAAAAAGATATCTCTTGCAATGATGGTTGTACCTACAGCACATGCCGTTTCCTCATTTAAAACTTCTTCTCCGCCTTCTATGAGATAGCGAATGCCCACAGATTCCTCTGCTGAACGAGTCACCAGCTCAACACGGCACACAGCAGCGATGGACGCCAATGCTTCACCACGAAAGCCAAGAGTGGCTATCGCCTCAAGGTCAGCACCTGTGGTTATTTTGCTTGTTGCATGACGAAGGAACGCCGTCGGTACATCCTGTGAAGAAATACCGCAGCCGTTATCGGTAATGCGAAGCATCTCAACACCGCCTCGTCTGATTTCAACAGTTATTGAGGTCGCTCCTGCATCAATTGAATTTTCGACCAGCTCCTTTATCACAGACGAAGGGCGTTCAACCACCTCACCTGCTGCAATAAGCTCAGCCGTATGCTTATCGAGAAGTTTTACTTTCGGCATTTAAATCACCTTTTATTGCAATAGCTTGATCAGATCATTCAATGTGGTAAGGGCATCTATTGGTGTAAGAGTATTTATATCTATGTTCTTTATCCTTCTTATCGCCTCAGTCTCCTCGGGCGGAGTCATTGGGATAAACATCTGATCACTGCTTTGTCTGACTTTTACTTTCGGTGCTTCCATCTTTCCTGACTCAAGCTGAGCAAGTACATCCTTTGCCCTCTTTATGACCCAGTCGGGAATACCTGCAAGCTTTGCGACTTCGATGCCGTAACTGTCGTCAGCACCGCCTCGGACTATCATTCGAAGGAATGTGATATCATCGCCGTGCTTTTTGACTGCGATATTGTAATTCTTAACTCCCTGCAGAGTCTCCTCAAGAGCTGTGAGCTCATGATAATGAGTTGCAAAAAGTGCCTTTGCACCCAGCTTTCTCTTGTCTGCAACATACTCAAGAACGGCTCTTGCAATGCTCATACCGTCAAATGTAGAGGTCCCTCTGCCGATTTCATCAAGGATAAGAAGACTCGATGATGTGGCATT
>JAZSNZ010000239.1:0-5742 GCA_045536645.1 Acutalibacteraceae bacterium | reverse complement strand
CTCAGCATTGTAACGATTTCCTTCTCAGTGGGAAGGGGGACAGGACCCGATACGGAAGCGCCGGTGCGCTTTGCGGTCTCAACGATCTTGGCGGATGCCTGATCGACGAGAGATGAGTCGTAACCCTTGATGCGAATTCTGATTCTTTCCTTGACTGCCACAATAATCCCTCCTAATTAAAATTTTGGTGGGCACTGACCGCCTGCGCTTGTACACCCAGCCGAGTGTTCCGCGTATGGACATCAAAAAACCGAAATCTGCGGACAAGCCGCAAGGATTCCGGGACTTTATGCCCTTGCTCGCCCCGGATTTCTGGGGGAACAGGCAAGCCGTTAGTGTTTTTATGGCATAGCAACCCTGATATGCTTACTAAAACACTTTTCGCCCGGTTTGAAATCGGACATACTCCGCGTAAAAACCAGCCCGTAGGCTGCAACCTCACGCATCATCGCAATATGTCTTTGTGCAGTCGTGCTTGATTATTATAGCAGAAATATCAGTATTTGCAAGCGTTTTGCTATGTTTTGGGAAGAAAAAGTTCGTAGAATATATAAGAATTTTCAAAATTATTTTTGTGCAATTTCACAATAGAATTTTGGGAAGTCAATATGTATTTCTTTCGCCCTCTCTGACCCCTATATATAATAGTATAAAGAAACGCAGATTTCAAGAGACACCAGGGTGCGTGGGATGATTATTTTTGGGTAATTAATAAGGCAGGCTTATATGCCTGCCTTTGACGTGTTGAAAGTTGGGGTTTCACCCCAAACCCCATATAAGGGCCAGCCCTTATATATCCCGCTCAAGGGCAGAGCCCTTGAGAATCTTCTTTTATCCGTTTACCCCCACATATCCGCTTTCGTTGATTATCTGCTGTCCCTCCTCGGAGAGTATCCAGTCTATCATGGGTTTGATGTTGGGGTTGGTATTGTCTGCACGGTAGATAGCATAGAAATTGCTGACTATAGGGTAACTGCCGTTTCTGATGTTTTCTTCGCTTGGGTATACTCCGTCAACGGATATCATCTTTACATCGCTGTTATCCACTATCCCCTCCACATACCAGCGGAAGGAAAAGCCTATGGAAGCACCCAGCGCTGCAAGAGGTGATTTCTTTATCTCTCTGCCGCCCATGAAGGAGTTCATGGCGGTCTGGCTTCCGCTGCCTTCGGGACGTGTGAGAGGATTAATTATCCTGTTTGCACCACCCACCTCTTTCCATTTTGTTATTTCGCCAGTATAGATACTGCGTATTTGTTCCTGAGTAAGGTCTTCGATAGGATTCTGCGAATTGACTATGAATACGAAGGCTTCGTAGCCTATAGGCTCAAGCACAAGCTCAACACCTTTTTCCTCTGTGTATTTTCTCTGCCCCTCTGAAGGACCTGCACAGAAGATTATGTCTGCATCGCCGTCCACAACAGCCTTGTATGCGCCAACAGTATTACGGTACTGCATGGCACTGTCTGCTGTGAATACTCCTGCCTCGAACTGACACGAGCCATCGGGATACACTGCATTTGCAAAGGCCGAGTACACGGGCAGCAGTGCGGTGGCACCGTCGAGAACGGGAAGATCATCAGTAAGGGTAAATGATGAATCCATTTTAACTATCTGAGAGCTTTTATCATGGGGAAGGTATTTTTCTGCATCTATCATCTTTGCCTGCGCTGCTGTGCCGAAGTTACTCAAGCATCGCTTTGTACCTATGAGATAGATTCCAACGTTGAAACTGACGAACAGCGTAACAAGCAGGAGCAGTGATATAATCTGTTTTGCCCTTTTCATATCATCACCACAGCTCCTCACCGATAAAGCGTATTATAGAGGCCTCCTGATAAGCACATATTACATATATAACATGAGCTATCGTCAACACAAGCAGCATTGCAAGAAGTATTGCGAATACTCTTCTGTAGGTTTTTTCTTTCATTGCAGGCACCTCACATATTGGCGACACCAATCATCAGAACTATAAACATGGTAACGAGCAGTGCTGCAATGACTCCGAATACTGAAAAGCTGATAATCGAAGCTATCTTTGTTCCTTTTCTTCTGGTTGACCCTTTTGGAGCTCTAAGGCAAAGGATCAGATTGATTATTCCGCTGAGAAGAAGTGCAGTGGGAAGTGCGAAAATGGACACAAAAAACATTATGATTTCAGAATTCATGATTTTTCTCCTTTCAAACTTACATATTATTTACTGCATCTTCCATAAGATG
This sequence comes from Acutalibacteraceae bacterium, assembly GCA_045536645.1. GTDB lineage: Bacteria > Bacillota > Clostridia > Oscillospirales > Acutalibacteraceae > JAISGQ01. The sequence goes on along the minus strand of JAZSNZ010000239.1, from coordinate 3,519 downwards.
GCCAAAGCTTAATATTATTGCGGTTATTACCGCAAGCCCGACAAACAGGACAATGATGGAATAAGCAAGCGCTCGCTTCTCCTCTGCCCTTTTCTCAGAACCTTTTTCAGCTTTGAGAAAATCGATGAGGCATACGACAAAATGAAACAGCGCCATAAGTGTAAACAGTATTGTAAACATATATAATATATCACGCTCCTGTTTTACTGATAAACCAATATTACATCAGCCGCAAAGTTATGTCAACCATTTTAAAAGGAGGACGAAGCAAATCGTCCTCCTTTTCTGTTATCATCCGACTATATCTACGCCTGTATAAAAATGCTTGAGTATCCACTTATAATCCTTGCCCTGCTTTGCGTATTCATTTGCACCTTTCTGACTCATACCAACACAGTGTCCGTAGCCGTAGCTTGTGAATGTGAAGGTGTCGTCAGAGGAATTGTATTTGATATCAAAACACGGAGAACGCAGACACGTATATCCAAGAATTGACAGGTAAAGCGTTGAACCTCGGCAGGTATAACTCTTGCCGATCTGCACTTTTGTTACGTACAGGTCATTGGAATCACGGCTGATTATCTTGAACCATTTGCTCTTATCGGATATGTTATTGAGATTTATACCCTTTTTGGATTTTATTCTGCTGGCAACCCATGACGCCTTGACGGTCTTTGATACCTTGTAGCCGCTGACCTTTTTGTCTACAGAGCAGTCCACCGACACAAGATGGGATAGCTTCGAGCCGTTGACGTTGGCATTCGATGCAGTCTTTCCTGCGGATATCGCGTAGTACGGGGTGTACTTTACCTTTCCTCCAACTGTCATATATTCACCAAGTACAGCCTTTACTGCATTTTTGACCTTTGTGCTGGGCTTAGACTTTGTGGGGAAAGACGGTGCTTTTGCTGCACCGCCGCTGTATTTATAGAATGTGAACGCCGCAACCGTCTGCGCTTTCAGCGCTTCTGTCTGATATCCGCTGCCCATTTCAGCCTCAACTATCATTGCAAGGACAGTTGCTGTGTCCTTTTCTATGACCTTGCCGTTTGATTTGATCCTCATGGTCTTGGGGTAAGATGAAGAGGAGCCGCTCTTTGTGGTTGTGGTAGTCTTTTTTGTTGTGGTGGTTTCCTCTGTGGTGCTGTCACTGCCCGATACGTATGTTGCAGGCTGTGTTTCCTCTGTGGTTGTATCCACTGTTGTGGTGGTCTTCTTTTTGGTTGTAGTTGTCTTTTTGCCCGATGTTGTGGTCTTTTTGGTTGTTGTTGATTTCGTGGTGGTAGTCGATGCGGTAGTGGTTGTGACTGTAGTCGTTGGGGGACCTAAGTGCTCTTCCCTGTATTCCTCCGCATACTCAAATTCGGGTACATTGGGCATTTTTTCGCCCGTCATATCGTACCAGATTTCCGGCATGAGCGCATCCGGGTTTGCAACTATTCCGCTTCCTGCCTCGGCTATATCCTCATCCTCTCTGAGCATGCGTGCCGCAATAATAAGCTTTCCGCCCTCAAAGCCGTCATAGTCCGTCACAAGCGTAAGAAGTCTGTCTGTGGGGAAAACCTCACAGTCGGTATAAAACTTACTGCGTATGAAAAGCTCATACAGGTGCTTTTCCACCGAGTACTTTCCGGGAAAGTTGGTATTTGCGTAGTTGAATTCATATATGGTATCGCTGCTGCACACGCAGACTGCAAACACTCTCCACTGGGATTTTTCGTACAGTGTATCCATTCGGATAACGGGATTTGATGCAAAAAATGAAATGTCAAGATACTTATCGAGATTACCGAAAACAGATCCGTCAGAGGGGGAATTTCCGTATATTACAAGATTTTTATTTTCAGTATCTCTCTTAATCGTATTTTCTACCGAGAAATAAAGAGACCCTCTCTGATCATCATTGCGGTAATAGTCCCTGCCCGCATAGTATTCCGGTTCATTTCCGCCCTGAGACTGAAGTACAGGCAGATCGATTCCGGTTCCCGGTATGGTAATATAACCTCGCACATCAGGATTTACCGTGTATAGCTTTGCAAACTGCGCCAGTGCACCTGCAGGTAGATACTCTGCCTCGGCAGAATCTGCATTTTCGCTGTACATCTCAACTATATCGCTGTAATAGACCGTTGGTACTGATGTGGTTTCATAATAATTTGCCGCAATATACCAGATTACACCGATAAACAACGCCAGCACTGCAACAACCGCAAAGCGAGCCTGAAACATGGGTTTCTTTTCTCTGCGATATCTCTGCACAGGCTGTTCTTCCTCATATACCACTCTTGCCCTGTTGGTCTCCTGTGCTGCAGGCAGCTCCCTTTCCATGCCGCGTGCAATACTTCTGCGGAAGGTGTTTCTGTCCTCCTCCACAGCACGTATTTTCATCTGCTCTTCCTTTTCTTTTCTGCGCTCTTCGATTTCTCTCAGACGGTCGTCCATGGTGCGCTTTGAGGGCATCTCGGGCTCTTCCTCAAGGACTTCCTCGATGGTGCTGCCTATTATGTAAGTGCCCATTGCAGAGAGTATACGCTGTGAGCCGGATTCATCCTTCGGGAGAATAATAATCTGCTGACGGCCTGCTTTCAGCAGTACTCCCTCGGGTTCTCCCCTTCTGTACGGGAAAAGAACAGCATCGGTAAAGCTGGGCAGCATTCGTCCGCGGATTGAATCGAACATAAAGGCAGAACGGCTTCTGCTGTCGTTTTCCACTGTCAGTCCGAGGCATTTTGAAAGTATGAATATTATGTTTTCACTTTCACGAATCAGATTCAGACCGCCTGTGATAATAACAGTATCACTCTCTTCCAAAGCATCTTTGAGAAGACGTGGTATGCTCTGAGGGTCTACGGTGGAATATTCATTATTTACAACGGGAACAAGACGCGAAAATTCACGCACAGCAGAATTTATCACACTGTGCGAGGATGGTGATTTATACCATATGAATGATATTTTCATCCTTTTTCGCCTTCTCTCTTTTTCTGTCAGCCTATAAGACTTTCAAGCTCTGTATCGTATAATTCGAGCATCGCTCTGAGCTCTTCTGCGCTGACATATTGCAGCACTGCCGTTCTCTCCGCTGTGTCAGTATCGGTCAGAACCTCATCGTAAGTAAAACTGTTATCCTCAAACTTAGCACTTATCCGAGAGCCGTCCTGCAGGGTAACTATAACACTGCAGCCTGTTATATATATCTGAACATCTACCCTCTGACAGCTTTCAAATCCTTCCTTTATTACCTTGCCGTAGCTGGAAAGGCCTGTGTAGAAATGAGCTACCACAGTGCTGTCATCATATTGCTTTGATATTGACTGTGTCCCCTGTATCTCGGGCTGAATTTCATAGCCATTCTGCTGTATTTTCCCAAGATTTGCGTCCAGCTTATCCATAAACTTACTGCGTGTTTCATACAGAGTCAGTTCATCAACATATGTGACAGGTGCACTTTCCTGTTTTGGCTCTTCCTTCATGTTTCTTATAAGCTTTGGAAGTGCTCCAAACAGAAACACTGCCAGA
>JAZSNZ010000139.1:0-19804 GCA_045536645.1 Acutalibacteraceae bacterium | reverse complement strand
GCTCCCCTGACAAGGGGAGCCAAGGGTACTTGCTTTTATGAAATTCATCTACAATTTGTAAATTAATAGTTCTCAGAATTTCATGCCCGAAGCCGAACGCTTCTTGAGAGTCGCAGGGGAAAGCTGGGAAAGATAAACCTTCTCGCTTTTTCCGTCACTGCATACTACAAAGCTTTTGGGCAGTTCATAGGATACTGCCGTGACCTTTTTTTCCTTTTCTGCTTTATTCAGATATTCTCTGGTCTTTTTTGAGACCGTTGTATTATCAAGATCAAATATTCCGACTATATCTCTTTCGCGGATTATGGTTTCCTGTCCAAGATGGAGATACATTTTATCCTCTCCTTACTGCTTTTGATCGTCCCTGTCATCCTCACCTTTTTTATAAAGACTTCCGAATGCTATGTATATAAGACTTTCAAGTATACTGCTCAGTGCAAAAAGCACCAGTGCAGCCAGTCCGAATATCAAAAACAGCTCTACTATCATTATAAAATCACGGTTGTTCCAACCATACAATATACTGATAGGAATACACACAAACAGCAGGAACACTCCGCAGTAATAGCACAGCTTTTTTACCGCTGTGCACCAGCGGCGTGATTTTTCCTTATCGCTGAGAACATACTCGACTGCTTTCTTCGGGCCGTCATATTCAGTAAGCTTTTCTCCGCATTTTTCACATACCGTTATTTCTTCTGCATAACAGTATCCGCATTTTTCGCAGGTCTTCATTAAAATATCATTCCTTTTACTTGTTGCTGAAAACTCCGTTTTCAACCTCAAATATCTTTCCCTTTGTCACCTTTTTAAGAGTGTCCTTATCGCAGCAGGTTATCATTACCTGCCAGCCGTCAAGCTTTGAAAGCAGGAACTTCTGACGGGAAGTATCAAGCTCGCTTAAAACATCGTCGAGAATCGCTATGGGCATTTCTCCTGCCGTTCTGCTCATCATTTCCGCTTCGCCGAGTTTGAGCGCCAGGACACAGCTTTTTTTCTGCCCCTGTGAGCCGAACTGACGAACAGGCATTGAATCAAGACGGATATCTATATCGTCCCTGTGCGGGCCGTAATAGGTAAAGCCCAGAGTCAAGTCACTGCCTCTGCCCTCCTGCAGCTTTTTAAGAAGGGCATACTGATAATCTTCCTCGCAGTCCCCTGCGTGACGGAAAAAGGAACAGGCGTATTTGGCATCAAATATTTCCCTGCCGTCAGATATGCCGTTGTAGATAACAGCGGATTTTTCAGACAGCTGCTGCAGATATCGGTATCTCGTTACGGCGATATGCGCACCGAGCTGGGACAGATGATCGTCCCATATGCTGAGCAGCGAGCCTTCCGCTACGTTTTCCTTTATCTGCTTGAGAAGTGCGTTGCGCTGCCTGAGAACCTTTGTATATCTGACAATGGCGTTTGTAAAGCTTGGCTTCATCTGGCAGATGGAGCAGTCGATAAATGACCTTCTCCCCTCTGCACCGCCTGATACAAGCTTTATATGCTCGGGTGCAAAGACTACAGCGCACAGCGAGCCTATAAGATTGGCAGGAACAAGGTCGGGCACGTCGTTGAGAGTTACGATTCTTGTATCAGGGCGAATGAGCATTTCTGCCCTCTGCTCTCTCTCATGTGAGTGAAAATCAAGAATAAGATTTGCTCTTTTTTCCCCGAACCGCATCATTTCCGTGTTCTTGGCACCGCGAAAGCTCTTGGCACCTGTGAACATCCACAAGGCTTCCAACAGATTTGTCTTGCCCTGTCCGTTATTTCCGCAGAAGATATTGACAGATGGGGAAAACTCTATATCCGCCTGCTCTATATTACGGAAATTTTCAGCTCTCAGCCGCAGTGCTTTCATGAGATGACTCTGAGCTTTTCGCCCATGCACTCTATTTCGTCATCGGGATAAAGCTTCTTGCCGCGTGCAGTGCAGACTTCGCCGTTGACCTTTACGCCACCCGACTGTATAAGCAGCTTTGCTTCGCCGCCCGACTGTATGCCTGCAAGCTTTAAAAAGCTGTCCAGTTTTATGAATTCTGTGGTAATCTCGATTTCTCTCATAAGAATTTTCCTTTTTTATTCGGGAGGCTGATAGCCTCCCCTACGATTATAGTGCGAAAGTTTTACTCAATTTTTTTCAAAAAATTGTGGGAGTTGAGAGGGCAAAGCCCTCTCATAGGGGTTCGGGGACGAAGACCCCGACTATTCGTAATTATTCAAATGTGGGTGTAAACCCACATTTGGTCTCTCCCTCCGTCATCAGAGGGAGGCTTTATTTTTATCTCTTAGGCTGTTTTACGGGCATGAGATAAAATTCAAAATGCTCGCCCTCGCAGGGGGTTATTCTCATAGGCTCTTCGCTGGAGCCAAGCTCTATTCTCGCCATATCAGAATCAACTGCTCTGAATGCATCGAGAATATACTTGTTTCTGAACCATATCTCCTTTGTATCAAAGTCAATATCCTCTATCCAGCTGTCATTTGCTTCGCCGAGATCGGAGCGGCATTCAAGGCGTATAGCACCCTCACCGAAATAGCAGCGAACGGGCATATCGCCGTTTGAAAGCAGCATCAGAGCCATTCGCTCAGAGCCTTCTATCATTCTGCCAACGTTGATTTTAGCCTCAACATCGGGGTTAAGTCTGAGCTTCGACACTGAACGGTAATCTATAAAGTTACCCTCCAGCACTCTCGACAACAGAGTATAATTGCCCATACTGAACATTACAAATCTGCGTGCTATCATGACAGAAGCATCTGCCTCTTCGTCATTGAGCATTTTTTCGACTTCGCTGAGAGTCTTGCCCGGCACGACAAAGCCGCTCTCATTCTCGCTCTTTATGGGCTCTGTGCGGATAGCTACTCTGAAGCCGTCGAGAGAGACAAGGCGGAAGCAATCGAGGCCTATCTCAAACTTTACGCCTGTATATATAGGCTGCATGAGATTATCTGACACGCAGAATATTGTCTGGTTTATCATGGAACGCAGTGTACCCTGGGGCAGGGTTATTGCATTCTCGCAGTGGAAGTCGGGCAGGTCGGGGAAGTCGCCTGCGTTCATGCCCGATACTGTAAAGGAAGCACTGCCGGAGGTCACAAATATCTCGTAGTTATCCTTTACTTCGATTGTGACCTGATCGCCCGGGAGCTTTCTGATTATATCGGCAAATATCTTTGCAGGGTGGATTACTATATCTCCCTCTTCTTTTATAACTGCCTCTATTGTACAGGTTATTCCCATGTCAAGATTATAGCCGCAGAGATAAAGTCCGTCTGCGCGGTTTGCCCGCATGAGGATACCCTCTATTGCTCTGATAGTGGATTTGGGCGATACTGCTCTGTATACTTTTGACACTGCGTCCTGCAGTGAGTTTCTTTCGCATATCAGCTTCATCTGATCATTTCCTTTTTTAGTTGTTTTGTGCGCTCATAATGATAATCATATCATTATGTTTATCTATTAGTTAAGTTGTTGTAGTAGTGGTGTGAGTTTTGGGGAAAAGTGGCAGAAATCTGCTTGTCCGTAAGGTGGATTGTCGGTGAGTCAGGGTTTAAAAGTTGTGTGGAAATTTGTCAGTAATTTTGGCTTGTCCGACTTTTAAACATGTTCCACTTTTTACTCACGTTAAATTAAGGTGAAATGTGGGGAAAACCGACGTCAAAAGTTTTGTCCACTTTTTCAAAAGTGGTGGATTCCAAAGGCAAAGCCTTTGGCAGGGGTTCGGGGACAGAGTCACCGACTATACGTGCTTTTTACAAATGGGTCACTGACCCATTTGTATTTATGTATTGAAAGTTGAGGCTCCGCCTCAAACTCCGTAAGGGGCTTTGCCCCTTAACCCCACAAGCCTTTGAAAAAGGCTTGACCTAAACTTTTGCTATTATTTTTAAAATAATTGTTCCACGTGAAACATCAGGAGTTTGTTTTTATGTTTCTGATGATGTCCTCGATTCTTGTCTTGAAATCAGGCTGGGCCTTCATTCGGGCCTCAATCTGATTTACGGAGTAAATTACAGTTGTGTGGTCGCGGCTTGTGAACTTATCGCCTATCTCTTTATAGGTAAGCTCTGTGACCTGTCTGATGATGTACATTGCAGACTGACGTGCAAGAGGGATATTGCCGCTTCGCTTATTGGAACGGATATCGTCGGGGGCAACATCAAAGGTACGGGAGACCTCGATCATTACCCTATCAATGGTAACAGGCACAGGCTCAGTGTCGTTGAGCACGTCTTTCAGTGCGTTCTGTGCGGTGATGATATTGGGCTTGTCCTTTTCTATCATGGACAGCACACTTATCTTTTTTACCACGCCCTCGATCTGGCGGATATTATTCTTGAGCTTCTCAGCGATGAACACGCATATATCATCGCCCAGCTCGATGCCCATATCCTGACCTTTTCTCTTTATGATGGCCATTCTGGTTTCAAAATCGGGCGGCTGGATATCTGCAAGCAGTCCGTTTTCAAAACGGGTTCTCAGTCGGTCATCCAACGACGCGATCTCTTTGGGAGGACGGTCGGATGTGAGCACTATCTGATTGCGTTCCTGATACAGTGCATTGAATGTGTGGAAAAACTCTTCCTGTGTGCTGTCCTTACCTCCGATAAACTGTACGTCGTCAACCAGCAGCACGTCAACATATCTGTACTTTGAGCGAAACTCCGTCATCTTATTCGTCTGCAAGGATTCGATAAGCTCAACTGTGAACTGGTCGCCCTTGATGTAAACAATGTTCGCAGTGGGATTCTTCTTGAGAATCTCAGTTTTAATTGCGAAAAGAAGGTGAGTCTTTCCAAGGCCTGAGTTGCCGTAGATGAAAAGAGGATTATATGCGTTGCCCGGGTGCTGTGCAACGGCAGATGCCGCAGCAAAGGCGAACTGGTTTGATGAGCCGACTATGAAATTTGAGAATGTGTACTCGTCTGCATCGCTCTTCTTCTCGTTTGCATTGGACAGCTCTGCAGGAATATGTATCTTTGCAATAAGCGGAAGCCCTGTGACGCTCTTTACTGCGTCCTCTATCTGGGGTATGAACATATCCACTACAGTGGTTCTGATGAAATTATTGGGTGCTAAGATAACAAACTCGCCTGACCTTATCTCCACCGCAGAAAGAGGCTTTATCCATACTTCGTAAGTGACCTCTGCAATGTTCTGCTGAAGTATGTCGTTTATTCTGACCCACAGGTCATGTATTGAATCCATAATAAGAAAAACAGTCCCTTCAAGTATTGGTTGCCAAGAAACACAGCACGTTCCCACAGGTGCCGAAATCAGTATTTCCATAACTATAATATAATAACATATAATTGTAAATTTTTCAAACAAACGCAGGTCAAAATAGGGGCGAAAAAACCCTGCGTTTTCTATATATAATGACGAAATTTTAATTTTTTATCAGACCAATATATTGTACTATAGTTTAAGGTATATTCTAAGTCTTGGGGAAGTGCCCCGAAAAAGTGCCGAAATATGGTCAAGTACGGTCAATCGTGCCGTTTTTTATAAAAAATAATTACTTGACATAAAGGATACTTTTCGTTTATAATGCACCTTAGCAATGTGTGCGCACAGTAGGCGGCTGCCGTTTTGCCGCCGCACGTTCGGAAAGGAGGACTGCAATAATGTGGAGAACATATCAGCCTAAGAAGCTTCAGAGACAGAAGGAGCACGGTTTCCGTAAGAGAATGTCAACGAGGAACGGCCGCAAGGTGCTCGCTCGCCGTCGTGCGAAGGGCCGCAAGACTCTCAGCTATTAAGAGCTATTATTAAAGGCCGCGTCTGAGCGGCCTTTTTAACTTTTAACTTATTAAGAACAAATTTATTGCTTTTTCGAATATATCGGGTGATTATTTATGGACGCTCTTGTAACTATGAAAGAAAATTATGAATTCAGGCGCGTTTATGAGAAGGGACACAGCGCTGTGGATGCTCTCCTTGTCACCTATGCCTTTAAGAGAAAACGAGGCAGCGGTATCAGATTCGGTTTTACATCGGGAAAGAAGATAGGTCATGCTGTGGAACGCAACAGAGCCCGCAGGGTAATGCGTGCAGCAGCCCGTGACCTCTTCCCTCTTATGGAGGGTGACTGGGATATCGTTTTTGTTGGCCGTGCTGCTACGACGAAGGTTAAAAGCACTGATGTCGAAAAATCAATGAAGAGACAACTTAAGAAAATCGGTATATTATTATGAAACGTGTTTTGCTCGCACTCATTCGTTTCTACAGAAAAAGAATTTCCCCTCTTTCAGCCCCGTGCTGCAGGTTTACTCCCACCTGTTCACAGTATGCACTGACTGCAATAGAGCGTTTCGGAGCGATACGAGGTACTGGCATGGCTATATGGCGTCTTCTGCGATGTGGCCCATGGTGTGCCGGAGGGTATGACCCTGTCCCCGAAAAGAAAGTTAAACACAAGCATAAGGATTGTTGCAGTACGAAACATGAAGATGAAATAGGATACAATGAGATAAACGCCGATGATTTTACTTCTTCTACCTGCGGCGATATTGATGAGAATTAGATTTCAGAACAGATTCGGAGTAATACTACCTTTATTTTGTAATAATTACTACTTAAATTACTTATTGTATTACAAAAGACGACTTCTGCACGCAGTTTGAAATAAATAAAAACTGCATAAAGTGCTTGCGGATGCAAAACTGCCAATACTTATATTTCTTCCATGCAGAGTGTCCGCCCAATTTTTCCATGGCAATTAAAACAGAAAATAATGTTTCACATTATAATGTGACTATCACGTGCAGAGAAATCTGCACAGGTATCAGATAAATACTTTTGATACCGCTCAAACTAAGAAAGGAGCGAGGCACACATCTTAGTTTATATATACCATTATAATATATAATGTGTGCTTGGAAATTTCAAAAATGTGCAGTGGTGATTCCGGTATCTTGAGCTGGCTCGGCAGTATGTTTGGTTATCTGCTTTATGGCTGCTACAAGATAATGTTCAGCAACTTCGGTCTTGCTATTATTCTCTTTACCATTCTCACCCGTCTTCTGATGTTCCCCATGACCATCAATCAGCAGAAGTCTACTGCCAAAATGCAGAGACTCCAGCCAAGAATCAAAGAGATTCAGGACCGCTACAGAAACGATAAGGAAAAAATGAACAACGAGCTTATGGCCCTCTATCAGAAGGAAAACTACAATCCTTCCAGCGGCTGTCTGCCCATGCTCATTCAGTTCCCTATCTTTATGGGTCTTTATTATGCACTCCGTTCCCCTCTGACCCATACCTTCCATTACAGCAAGGATAAGATCAATTTCCTTATCGAAAAGCTCGTTCCCGAAAGAGTAGGCGACTATTACAACCAGATTTATCTTATTGATAAGATAAAGAGCCTCAATCTCAGCGGCAAGCTCGATGAAATAACCACAAGACTTTATCTGGAGCTGGACAGTGCAGCTGTCAGCTTCTCAAATCTTGTTTCCGGCAGTGATATTGCATCTGCAACAGATGCAGCTGTTTCTTCCGCAGATCTTGCTGCAGACTCCATTACAGGCGTTGCTGCTAACATGAGCTTTGCTGACCCCAATGCATTTGCAAATGCTGCAGACCTCGCTGAGACCGTAAACGGCATCAATGAGCTTTCCTCAAGCTTTAATTTCCTCGGTCTCGACCTCCTCGCAACTCCCACTCAGGACAAGCTTAACATTATAATTGTTATTCTTGTATTTATCACTTCCGTTGGAAGCATGTTCCTTACTAACAAGATCAACGGTACAAAGAATGTCGGCGGCCAGGGCTGCAGCAACCCCATGACCATGGGAGTCGGTATGGGTCTGTTCTCCGCATTCATCTCCTATTCCGTACCTGCTGCTCTGGGCTTCTACTGGATGATGGGCTCTGTTATAAGTCCTCTTCAGACATGGATCGTACACAAGTTCTTCAATGCAAATATCCTCAACTCCAAGGCTGAGGCTCAGAGAGTCGCCAGACTGAGAATTGATGAGGCAGCTATTATTGAGGATACTCAGAAGCGCAAGGGAATAAAGGTATTCCTCCCCGTTGAACCCTCAGAAAATGAAAAGACCGCTGCAATCACCGAAAGTTCTTCTTCAAAGAACAGCAAGAAGAAAAAGAAGAACGGCGGCAGCAACAACAGTTCCGATTACCAGGGTAAAAAGAAAAACTGATAACAGAAGGTGTATAATTTGATTAGAGAAGCTATTGTAGAGGCCGAGACTACGGACAAGGCCATACAGCTTGGTGCTGACCAGCTGGGACTAGGCAAGGACGAGGTCAGCGTAGAAGTTCTTGAGTATCCCACTCCCAAAAAGTTCGGTCTCTTCGGAGGCACCATGGCTAAGGTAAGAGTTTATGTTGAAACTGACGAGCCTGACTATGTTGAAGAGGTCGTAGAGGAAGAAGAAGAGGTCGAAGAGGCAGCTCCCATTGCTGAAGAGACTGCTGAAGCTGAGGTTGAGGAAACTGCAGAAGAGGCAAAGGATATCACTTCCTGCTCCGAGACTGCTCAGATCGCTTACAATTACCTTGACACTATCCTCAAGGGCATGGGTCTTAACAATGCATCCATCAACCTCACTGAAAATGAGGACGGCGCTGTGCTGGAGCTGGTTGGCGAAGGCCTTGGCACCGCTATCGGACGCAGAGGTGAAAACCTCACTGCAATGCAGTATCTTGTAAGCCTCGCAGCCAACAATAACCGTGATTCCTACTACAGAATCTCCATCAACATCGGCAACTACCGTGAGAAGAGAGAGCAGGCCCTTGAGAAGCTTGCAAACAAGGTTGCTTTCCGTGCTCTCAAGATAAACAAGAATCTGGCTCTCGAGCCTATGAACCCCTATGAGCGCAGAATTGTTCATACTATCGTTCATGATATCGAAGGCGTAAACAGCTGGTCTGTTGGCGAAGATGCAAAGCGTCACGTCGTTATCGGTCCCATCGGTCTTGATGAAGGCTCCGACGGTCTGGTATTCAACCCCAACGGCGGCAGAGGCGGTCGTGACGGCGGCTACAACCGCGGCGGTAACCGCGGCGGCAGAGGCGGCTACAGAGGTAACTCCAGAGGCGGTTACGGTAACCGTGGCGGCAATCGCGGCGGATACAATCGCGGCGGCTCCTACAACAGAAGCAGCAATTACTCTGCTTCTTCCAACACCGCTCCCAAGAGTGACTACAGCGGTTCCCTTTACGGCAGAATCGAAGTTCCTAAGAAGAACGAAGACTGATTTAAAATCCCTGTGCTTCATATTTCTATGAAGCACAGGGATTTTTATTTGGATATCGATTTAAATTTGCAGGGATGATTCATAAATTACCCGTTTCAGAAGTAATTTAAAAATTATAAAAAAATTTTTATACCCTGAGCAAAAACGCCATTCTGATGTGTTTTATATATGAAAGGCTTGATTATACCTGAATATCATGCAAAAATATATTATGGGAAAAAGCAGTTTTTTCTGCTTAAATAAAATGAAAAGAGGTAAACAAATGAAAAACACAAGAAGAATCGTAAGTCTCGCAATCTGCATTGCAATGCTTTTGTCGGTATGCCTTTTCACAGGCTGTTCAGGACAAGGCTCTGCTGAAGGTGCATTCAAAGCTTACATGAAGGCACAGGAAAATGCAGATTCTTATGCTGTAATTGATCTTATGGCTCCTGCTTTCTATGATTATCGTATCAAATTAAGCGTCGAGGAATACGGTAATACAGAAGAGGAAGCAAGAGAAGCTTTTGCCCGCGGCTTTTTGCCCCGTGCACGGAGCGTTGATGCCAAGATGGTTGGCGAGAATTATGATCCTACCACAGAATGCGATTATACCTACGAAATCACCGGTACAAAAAAGGGAAGCTCCGCTCAGGTCAAGGAAGTAAATGAGTATGTAAAGAATAAATATGACATTGATCTTGATGCAAGTCAGGTCACTGTAATCAAGTATACATACTCCGTCAAATCCAAGAGCGGTATACTGGATCTGCGTGAGACTGAGACATACGGTGTTGCATTCAAAATCAATGGCAGCTGGTATTATCATAACGGTGGAATCGGCAGAGAATTTTTGTGGATGACTAAGAGTGGTCTGTTGGTCGAAGACGGCGTAAAATGGATTATGGATTATATCGAAGTAAGCTATGACTTCTGATAACTGATGTACCCTCTCCCCTGCTATGCTTTGCAGGGGAGTTTTTCTGTACATCGATCAGCTTTACAGGGGTGATGAATTACCTGCTGCAGAAATATTTAAAAAAATTTATTTTTTATGAGCAAAAACGCCTGACTGATGTGTTTTATATATGAAAGGCTTGATTTTAATTGAATATCATGCTAAAGTTTTATTTGTTGGGAAAAGCAGTTTTTTCTGCTTGAATAAAATGAAAAGAGGTAAACAAATGAAAAAAACAAGAAGAATCGTAAGTCTCGCAATCTGCATTGCAATGCTTTTGTCGGTATGCCTTTTTACAGGCTGCTCCGATAAGAGTACCCCCGTGAATGCTGTCGTTTCATCCACTGAGCATACGGAAAATGCAGATACTCAGTCCGGTGCAGATATTTCTGCTCCCGAACAGGAATCCGATGAACCAGAGGAAGAAGATGATGAATCCTTCCTTGAAAATATCATTCCAAATCATCTTACTGCTGAGTCTGCATTCGAGGCTTTTATGAATGCACAGCAGAATGCGGATGTTGATGCTATACTGGATCTTGTTCCCCCCGCATATTTCGATTACCGTATTGCATACGGTGTTTCAAGAGGCAAAACAGAAGAAGAAGCAAGAAAAAGTCTTTCTCAGAGTTACAGACCTCTTTCAATGAGTGTTGATCTCAAGGAATTTGGTCCGGATTACGATCCTGCCACAGAATGTGAATATTTCTATCAGATTATAGAAACCAAAGAGGGTACTTCTGAGCAGGTAAAGGAAGTAAATGATTATTTCAAGGGTAAATTTGATTTTAAACTTAATGCAAAAAAGGTTGTTGTTATCAAATATGCCTATGTTATTAAGTCCAAGAGCGGTAAGCTGGACACCCGTGAGATAGAGACATACGGTGTTGCATTTAAGATCAAGGGCGACTGGTATTTCCATGAAGGCGGAATCATCAGGAATGACTTGTGGATGACTCAGAAAGGTCTGTTGGTCGAAGACGGCGTAAAATGGATTATGGACTATGTAGAGGTCAGCTATGACTTCTGATAACTGAAATAACCTCTCCCCTGTAAGGCTCAGCTTTACAGGGGAGTTTTTCTGTCTCGGATTGTTTCACGTGAAACAATTTCTGATACTCAACAGAAGTTATAGAATATTAAACAAATCTTAAGGATTGAAAGATTGACTGAATACATATATAAAGGTATAATTTATTTGCAAATTTAAACGAAAAGAGGAAAACCGAATGAAGAAAATTTTAGCTGTCATGATGTGCTGTGTGATGTTTGTACTTGCATTCGCAGGCTGCAGCGGTAATGACGATGGCGCTGTCGAGGCATTTGAAAATTACGTTTCTGCACAGAAGAATGCCGAGTCCACTGAAAAGCTGTACCCGCAGGAGCTTATGGACTATATCAGGAGAGTCTGCACCGAAAGAGACTGTAGTGAAGAAGAAATTCAGAACGAAATAGCAGAAGAGTGCAAGCCTCTGATTATGAAAATGGACTTTGCAAAAATATATGCAATGGACGGAAATTACAAGGACGCATTTACCTTCTCATGGGAACTGGTGGATAAAAAGGTCGGTTCAAAGAGCGAAGTAGCAGAGCTGAACGAATATGCAAAGAGTAAGATGGGCTTTACAGGCGAGATCGAAGAGGCTGTAGCTATAAAATCTCATGCAAGTATTACAGCTAATAAGGATGACAAAGAATTGATCAAGGGCAACAGATATGGCGTCAGCATTAAAATTGATGGTAAGTGGTATTACCTTGCTGACAGCAGATATTGTTCCCAGGTATGGTGCGAGCCTAACAACGTGATGAAAGGTGATTGCGTTGAGTGGGTCATGGATTTCCTTTATAACTGATAAGGTGTACACCTCCGAGTTTTGCTCGGGGGTGTATTTTTGTCTGCTGCAGGACGAATATACGATGTTGTAAATAGCTTATATTTATGATAAAATAATTAGTTGTAATAAGGCATTTTTTGGGAGTGATGGCAGATGGCGGAATTTTACAGTACTATAGCTGCAATAGCAACTGCACAGGGTCTGGGCGGAATAGGAATAATAAGAGTGTCGGGAGAGCAGGCCTATGAGGTTGCCTCAAAGGTATTCAAGGCTGCCGATGGTTCGGATATCCAAACAGCAAAGGGGTACACAGCAAAATACGGACAGGTGTATTACAAGGGCAGCGTTGTGGACGAAGCGATCGCACTTTTCTTCCGTGCACCTAAAAGTTATACAGGCGAAGATGTGGTAGAGCTGCAGTGCCACGGTGGCAGCTATGTTCTCTCCCTCGTTCTCCGTGCTCTCATAAAGGCAGGTGCAAGACACGCCGAGCCCGGTGAATTTACTCGCCGTGCTTTTGAAAATGATAGAATCTCACTGACCAAAGCCGAAGCTGTTATGGACATGATAAATGCTTCCAATGAGGTTTCCCTCCGTCAGGCGATAGCTGCCTCAGAGGGGAGAACTGCCGCTCAGATTAAGGAAATACTTTCCGAAATGACCTCAATCACTGCTCAGCTTTCCGTCTGGGCAGACTTCCCCGAGGATGATGTGCCTGCGGTAGATACCGAAAATCTTAAAATACAATTGTATCAGTTAGATACTAAGCTCAGCAAAATGATAAGTCAGTCAGAGCTTGGACTTATCTCCCGTGAGGGTGTTGCCACAGTTATTGCAGGCAGGCCTAATGTTGGAAAATCCTCACTTATGAATATGCTGGCAGGCTGCGAGAGGTGTATTGTTACAGATATCCCCGGTACCACACGAGACGTTGTAGAGGAAAAAATCAACGTCGGCGGAACTGTACTCAGGCTTTCAGACACCGCAGGCCTGCGTGAAACAGGGGATATTGTAGAGGCTATAGGCGTTGCAGAAGCTAAAAAACGCATCGAAAATGCCCAGCTGGTGCTGGCAGTCTTCGACGGGTCGGAAGAGCTGACTGAAGAAGACAAAGAACTGGTAGAAATGCTTAAAAACCGCATGGCTATCGCAATTATTAATAAAAGCGACAAAGAACAGAAGATAAACGAAAAGTATATATTAAACAATAAATTACAAGTAGTATATATATCTGCTAAACATAACCAAGGAATTGAGGAGCTTGAGAGGGCAATAAAGCAAACTCTTGGCACTGCCTTAATCGATGTCTCCTCCACTGCCCTTGCAAACGAGCGTCAGCTCAGTGCTGCACGAAGAGCTCTTGAAAGCCTGCAGATGGCACGACAGGATTTTGAGTTCGGAATGACCCTCGATGCTGTAACGGTGGGAATGGAGAATGCTATTTCTGCTCTGCTGGAGCTGACAGGCGAAAGCGTCAGCGAGAAAGTGCTTGATGAGGTATTCTCAAAATTCTGCGTGGGTAAGTAAAATATTCTTGAATCTACATCATATAGATAGTATCAATATACAACACATGAAAGGAATTTGAAATGGAATATCAGGCTGGAAAAATTGATGTTGCGGTAATAGGCGCAGGGCATGCAGGCATCGAAGCTGCACTTGCTTCTGCACGCCTTGGCTGCAATACGGTGATATTCACAATCAATATGGACTCTGTGGGAAACCTCCCTTGCAACCCCTCCATCGGCGGAACTGCAAAGGGACATTTAGTGCGTGAGATAGATGCACTGGGCGGTGAGATGGGCAAGGCGGCAGATGCCTGCACCCTGCAGAGCAGGATGCTAAACAGAGGAAAAGGCCCTGCTGTTCATTCTCTCCGCGCTCAGGTCGACCGCAGAAAGTACTCCGCATTTATTAAGCATGTGCTTGAAAAGCAGGAAAATCTCCTGCTCAGACAGGCAGAAGTAACTCAGGTTCGACCCGACGGCGAAGAGTGGGAGGTCGTTACAAAGCTCGGCGCTGTTTGGAAAACCAAAGCAGTAATCATAGCCACAGGTACATATTTAGGCGGCAGAATATTCGTAGGCGAGGAAAATTACGCAGGCGGTCCCGACGGAATGTTTGCTGCAACTGAGCTGACCGCATCTCTCCTTAAGCTGGGTATTCCTCTTCGCCGATTCAAGACAGGCACTCCTGCTCGAGTGCTGAAAAGCAGTATAGATTTTACAGACCTTGAGGTGCAGGAGGGCGACGAAAGGGTAGTTCCTTTCTCCTACTCAACCGAAATTCCTCCCGAAAACACCGTCACCTGCTCTGTGGCATGGACAAACGACAAAACCAAGGAAGTAATCCTTGCCAATATGAGCCGCTCTCCCCTCTACGGCGGCGAGATCAAGGGCGTTGGCCCCCGTTATTGCCCCAGTATTGAGGATAAGATCGTCCGATTCTCCGAAAAAGAGAGGCATCAGTGCTTTATTGAGCCCTGCGGAGCAGATACGGAGGAGATGTATCTGCAAGGGCTGTCCACTTCTCTTCCCGAGGACGTGCAGATCGCACTTTACCGCACAATGAAAGGTCTTGAGAATGTGCAGATAATGCGCAGTGCCTACGCAATCGAGTATGACTGCGTCGATCCCACTGCGCTCAAGCCCACTCTGGAATTTAAAAATCTCCCCAATCTTTACGGTGCAGGTCAGTTCAACGGCTCTTCGGGCTATGAGGAGGCCGCCGCGCAGGGGCTCGTGGCTGGTATTTCTGCCGCGCGCAAGATTCAGGGCAAGGACGAGATAATTTTCGAGCGCAGCGGAAGCTACATCGGTACTCTGATTGACGACCTTGTTACCAAGGGAGTTACCGACCCCTACAGAATGATGACTTCCCGCTCAGAGTACCGTCTGATCCTCAGACAGGACAATGCCGACAGGCGACTGACCCCCATCGGCCGAGAAATCGGACTTATCAACGATGAGCGGTGGGAGAAATTCAATAATAAGCTTTCCCTGATCGAAGGCGAGCTGAAAAGAGCCAACAGCACTGTGTTTTCTCCCTCGGTAATAAATGAACTGCTTATCAAGTGCGGCTCAACCGCCGCAAATTCGGGAGTGCGGCTTTCAGATGCAGTAAAAAGACCGCAGCTGAGCTACGAACTGCTTAAAAATATAGATACAGACCGTCCTGACCTGCCCGAGGATGTATTCGAGCAGGTTGAGATTGAGCTGAAATACGAAGGCTACATCAAAAAACAGCTTGAAGCTGTTGAGAAGATGAAGCGCCTTGAGGGCAAACGGCTCAGCGACAGCATAGACTATCAGCAGATAGAAGGTCTGAGACTCGAGGCGAGAGACAAGCTCAACCGCATAAAGCCTGCCTCAGTGGGTCAGGCCTCCAGAATTTCGGGCATCTCCCCTGCTGACATTCAGGTTTTGATTATCTGGCTTAAGAAAAACGAGGTGACAAGTGATGATAGATAAGCTTTTGCTTAAAAA
This sequence comes from Acutalibacteraceae bacterium, assembly GCA_045536645.1. GTDB lineage: Bacteria > Bacillota > Clostridia > Oscillospirales > Acutalibacteraceae > JAISGQ01. Next base: position 4,325 of record JAZSNZ010000139.1, on the reverse strand, counting down.
TGAAGCTGAAAAAATCGGTGTGATTCTCAATGAAGAAATGCTCAGTCAGTTTGATATCTACGCAGAATTTCTCATAGCGACCAATAAGGTGCAGAATCTGACCCGTATCACCGAGCCCGATGAAATAGTTATAAAGCATTTTGTGGATTCTCTTACTTTGTTTACTGCTATTGATGTCCCCCAGGGCGCATCAATAGCGGATATCGGCACAGGCGCAGGCTTTCCCGGCGTTGCTCTGAAAATTGCACGCCCCGATATCAAGCTTACTCTTATCGATTCTCTCGGAAAGCGCATCAATTTCTTAAATGACCTGTGCGCAAGGCTGGATTTTTCCGCTGATACCTATCATCTCAGAGCCGAAGAAGCAGGACTTAAGAGCGAGCTTCGGGAGAAATTCGATGTCACCACCGCCAGAGCGGTGGCAAGGCTGAATATCCTCTGCGAATATTGCCTGCCACTGACTAAAACAGGCGGCGCTTTCGTATCTATGAAAGGGCCTACAGGTTCAGAAGAAGCGGCGGAGGCAGAAAAGGCCGCTGAGATACTTGGCGGAAAGATAAAGGAGGTTAAAAAGCTTGCTCTTTCCGACGGCAGTGAGCGACAGATCATAATAGTAGACAAGCACTCCCCCACTCCCTCAAAATACCCCCGTCACGGCGGTAAGATATCCAAAAACCCACTTTGATTTTATGGACGGAGAAATCCGCCCATTTCTTATAAGGAGCTGATTTTATGATTATCAGAAATATGGTTATTGATGACTATGATAAGGTCTATGCCCTGTGGCTGTCCTGCAAGGGCATGGGACTTAATAACATTGATGATTCAAGAGAAGGCATCGAGCGATATCTGCGCCGAAATCCCGATACCTGCTTTGTAGCCGAAGAGAATGACGAAATCGTCGGTGTGATTCTCTCCGGCAACGACGGACGAAGAGGTTTTATTCATCACACCGCCGTCAGCCCTGACTATCGCAGAAAGGGTATCGGTGCAGAGCTTCTCGACCATGCCATGAATGCGCTCAAGGCCTGCGGCATTACGAAGGTTGCACTGGTTGTTTTCGAACGCAACGAAACAGGGAATGCCTTCTGGGAAAAGCAGGGCTTTAGTGCACGAAATGATCTCGTGTACAGAAATAAGAATATCAAAGAGCTGAAAAGAATGGATACATAAATTTATTTTTCACTGCTTCTTGTTACGACAAAGTTTTTGCTGTGTTGGTGCTATAATCTGATTGTAAAGTTGATTATCCCTCCAGCCCCTTATATAGATTTCCCCATAATTCCCACTCCACCATTGCAAAGAAAGACCGCCTTTTACGGCGGTCTTTCTTTGTGCAGTGTAAGACAGAAAATGAAAATGTTTCACGTGAAACATTTTCAGAAAAATAATTAAAAAAGTCAATCTCAGCGAGTGCATTTTCCAAAAGATAAAAGCAGATTTACAAACAATTGGTGCAAATTCAGTAGTTTTTCTTTCAATATCTCTTCCATTTTAAAAAATGATGTGCTACAATATAAGGGTACGGATAAAAGATTTCACCCACAGAAAGGATGAAAGTATCTTGGGTAAAATAATAGTTGTAGCAAATCAGAAAGGCGGCGTCGGAAAGACCACAACTGCGGTCAACCTTGCTGCTGCTCTTGGACTGAGAAAAAAGAAGGTTCTCCTTGTGGATATTGACTCACAGGGCAACGCAACCACAGGATTGGGAGTAAAGAAAAGGGAGAACTCAAAAAAGACCGCATATGAGGTTCTCATCGGTAAAATCCCCGCTTCTGAAGCCATAATAAAGACCGATTGGGATAACCTCTGGGTCATTCCCGCAAGCATCGATTTAAGCGGTGCGGAGATAGAGCTTATTGATCTTGAAAACAGAGAAATGTTTCTCAGAAACGCTCTCGCCCCTGTTCGCAGCGAGTTTGACTTCGTGATAGTTGACTGTCCGCCGTCCATGGGATTGGTTGACATAAATGCTCTGTGTGCGGCAGACTCCATACTTATTCCTCTCCAGCCTGAGTTCTACTCGCTGGAAGGTCTGGCACAGCTGACAAACATCATTTCCAAGGTCAAAAGAGGTTTCAATATGAACCTCGAAATCGAGGGAATCCTGCTTACAATGTTCGACGGCAGACTTAACCTTACAAACGATGTTGTGGAAGAAGTCAAGAAGTATTTCCCCAAGCAGGTTTTCAAGACCGTAGTGCCGAGATCGGTACGCCTTGCTGAGGCTCCGAGCTTTGGAAAGCCCATCGGATATTTCGATAAGCGAAGCCGTGGTGCGCAGGCATACGACGACCTTGCAAAGGAAATAATCAAGAAAAACAACAGAAAATAAAGCTAATATATAATAGGAAGGAAGATGAAAATGGCAAGAGAACGCGGATTGGGCGGCGGTATCGGCGCACTTATCCACGATAATTCCTCCGACAGCAACATTACAAAGCTCCCGCTGTCTCAGCTTGAGAGGAACAAGCTCCAGCCGAGACGCGATTTCGACCAGGCCTCGCTTTCCGAGCTTGCTGATTCAATAACTCAGCTGGGCGTTATCCAGCCTATACTTGTTCGCCCCATTCCCGGCGGCGGATATCAGATAGTTGCAGGCGAGCGCCGTTTCAGAGCGGCTCAGATGGCAGGACTGAAGGAAGTTCCGGTTATAATAAGAGAGATGGACGACCGTGAGACCGACGAGGTCGCACTGGTTGAAAACCTTCAGCGCGAGGACCTTTCCCCCATCGAAGAGGCGCTGGGCTATGCAAGACTTATGAACGAGTACAGCATGACTCAGGAGGATGTTTCACGCAGAGTCGGCAAGGCACGTTCCACAATTGCAAACTCCGTTCGTCTGCTTGACCTGCCCGAGGCAGTTCAGAACATGCTCAATGAGGGCGATATCACAACAGGCCACGCAAGACCTCTTTTAGGACTTGCCGATGCTGAGGAGATAAACAGGATCGCTTCTCTTATCACCGCCAGAGGACTTAATGTGCGCGACGTTGAAAGACTTGTCCGCAAGGAAAAGGAGCGCAAGGCGGAGGCAGAGCAGGAGAGCAAAAAGGAAACAAAACCCAAGCAGATGACCAGCAGAGCGAAGTATATCGAGGAGCTTGAGATAGCAATGAGAACCGAGCTTTGCAGGGGTATCACCATCACAGAGACAGGCAAGGAAAAGGGAACTCTTACCATTGAATACAACTCCTACGAGGAGCTTGCAGACATGGCAATGAGGCTCGCAGGAAACAAATAGTAATATAGGCAGTAAATATTACACACTGAAATTTAACGATAAATAACAGAATGTAATATCGTACATAGAAATTACATAATGTAGATAAATTCAAGCGGCAAATTAAGCGGTCGGCAGAGCCTGACGGCACATTCTGACCGCAAAAATAAACTGAAACATAATAAAACCAAAAAAAGGGGTAATAATAATGTTAGACATCAACCTTATCCGCAATGACGCACAGAAAGTCAAGGACGCACTCAACCGCAGAAACGGCGACTACACCGAGGCAATCGACAGCATTCTTGAGATCGATAAGAAGCGCCGCGCACTCATGACCGAGGTCGAGGGAATGAAGGCTCAGCAGAACGCTGTGTCCAAGAAGATCCCCCAGATGAAGAAGGCAGGCGAAGACACCACTGCTATCATGGCAGAGATGAAAGAGCTTTCCGACAAGATCAAGGAAGGCAACGATGAGATCGGCAAGCTCGACAACGAGCAGCGCGAGCTTCTCCTTTCCGTTCCCAACCTTCCCGACGAGAGCGTTCCCACAGGTGCAGACGATGCTGACAATGTTGAGGTACGCCGCTGGGGCGAGCCCAGACAGTTTGACTTCGAGCCCAAGGCTCACTGGGACATCGGCGCAGCACTTGATATCCTCGATCCCGAGGCTGCTGCAAAGGTATCGGGTGCAAGATTTACCTTCTACAAAGGTCTCGGTTCGAGACTTGAGCGTTCTATCATAAACTACTACCTCAACACCCACACCGAGAACGGTTACACCGAAATGTTCCCTCCGTTTATGGTAAACCAGAAGGCCATGGAAGGAACAGGTCAGTACCCCAAGTTTGTTCAGAATGAGGGCGCTTTCCATGTTAATAACAACGACTTCTATCTTATCCCCACTGCTGAAGTTCCTGTGACCAACTATCACAGAGAAGAGATCTTCGCTGCTGAGGATCTGCCCAAGAAGTACTGCGCATATTCCGCTTGCTTCCGTGCAGAGGCAGGTTCTGCAGGTCGTGATACCCGCGGCCTTATCCGTCAGCACCAGTTCAATAAGGTAGAAGTCGGAGGCCAAGCGGTCTTAGGAAGACAA
>JAZSNZ010000386.1:0-7261 GCA_045536645.1 Acutalibacteraceae bacterium | reverse complement strand
TTCCGTCGGTGAAGGCATCGGTCTTTATGAAAACAAAAACACCCTCTCCGCAGGCTTTGCCTCTTCCGATATAATTCTCGGCATAGACCCCTCTCAGGCATCAAATCCCTTTACCGCACAGGAGCTTATGCTCTCTGCCGTGCTGGGCGAGCAGAGAAGAGTTTTCACCGCCGCACAGATAAACGAAATGCGCTATGACGGCGCAAACTGCAGTGATTTCAACGACAGCAAGCTGATTACACGCTATGCTGACAGCGCTGTCCTGTCCTATACTCTTACTGCACTGTGCGAGGGCGAAATGTATATGTGGCTGTCCTCAAGCCTTAACGATGACACTCCTTTTTCCATCAACGGCATAGCGGCACAAAAGTCTGATCTGGGTGCTATCGTGCACCTCGGCAGATACAGTGCCCTTGACACAATAACCGTTGAGATAGAGCTTTCCGATGTCAACACCACCATAAACAACGTTCACTTCATGACCCTTGACGAGGATGCATTCTTATCTGTCCTCAGCATAATCAGCTCTGAACAGCTTACCTTTGTGCGCGAGGGCGGCAACAGCATAAGAGCTGTTGCCGCGACAAAGGCGGGCGATGTCATTCTGACAACCATACCCTACAGTAAAAACTGGTCTGCACTGGTCGACGGAAAGAAGGCAACCGTACGCGAGTGCTTCGGAGGTCTCATGGCCGTGGAGACTTCCGAGGGTCAGCACACTCTCACCCTTACCTACACCCCCGAGGGTTTTGATATCTGCATAGTAATCAGTGCCGTTTCACTTCTTGCCGCGCTGTGCTATGTCATATTCATAGAGCGCTCCAACCGAAACGATATGCCCCCCGAGCCGGAAATGCACTATGCACCCATGCCCCCTGCTGTAATGGGTATGGAGTCTGTGGAGGAGGGGAATGTAATACCCGTTATGTCCCCGACACTTGAGATCGATCTTGACTTTGAATCAGAGGAAAACACCCTCGACTGGCTGTAATTTACGGAGGTAACGACCATGAATATTCTTGTTGTTGGAAGTGGAAAAAACGCACGGCACACCGCCTGCGAGCTTGTGTCGGCAGGGCATCAGGTGTCCGTTCTGTGCGAAACAAAGGAGGCTGTCAACGCCCTTTCCGTTTCTGATTTTTCGGGCAATGTGACCCTCGGCAAGGCTACCGACCTTGATTCTCTCAAGGCATCAGGCATTGAGGACTGCGAAGCCCTTGTTTCCTGCACCGATGACGATAACACAAACGTTATGGTCTCGGAAATTGCACGGGAGTTCTTCGGCACCGAAAAGATAGTGACCAGAATCGTAGACGTAGGCCGTGAGGATATATACCAGCACTACGGACTGGATACCATCTGCTCGACACGCCTTGTGACAAACGCCATAGTTTCCGCACTTTCCCCCGATTATCAGGCACGGCAGACCGTGCAGTTCGGCACAAACACTCTCGGCTTTGAGCTGAGAAGGGTCAACGATCTTATGGAGGGCAGATATGTCGACGAGCTGAAGATCCCGGAGAGTCACAAAATTATAGGAATCATGCACAGCGACGACCGCATCACCCTTCTGAAAAACGAGCGCCTTAAAATGCAGGAGGGCGATCATATTCTCATTGCAAGAACTGTGGACTGATCCCTCTTCAGCTTTTTATTGACATCGCTTTTTTCGTAATTTATTATATTTACGAAATTTATATTTCACATTTTTCTTGAATGAAAGGATATTTACAATGAAAAAATTAAGTTTAGTTCTGGCAGCAGTCATGCTGCTTGCCTGTATTTTCGCAGCCTGCGGCAGCAAGGCAGAAGATCCCGGTATTCTTGGCAAGTGGATCGGAGAAGAGGAAGGCTTTGAGGTCATCTACGTATTTGAAAAAGACGGCAAGGGCTATTCCGAGACTCTCGGCCTGGATATGGCCATCACCTACGAAATAAACGGCGACATGATCAAAATCACCGCTGATGCAACCACCACCATGGAAGAGATGGTGGGCATGACCGTTCAGGAAATGCTCGACGCAGAACTGCTCGACAACCCCTCAAGCCTCATCTCCGTTCGTGAGTATACCTTTGAGCTTAACGGAGACACCCTTCTGCTCGACGAAATCGAGTATAAGAGAGCCAACTGACACCCGAACAACAAGACCGCAGGGCATGCGCCCTGCGGTCTTGTTTTTATTTCATTGTAAATGTCACCGTGTTTGTCTTTACGGAGCTGCCGTATTTATCGGTGATTATGCAATAAGCACGTCTGCCGCTCTTGGCCTCTGTCATCACATAGGAATAGGTTGTTCCTGTAACGGAGGATTTGCTGAATTTACTTTTTCCTGCATCGCAGATGTACCACTGATATGTAAGTCCTTCTCCCACAGCCTCAACAGCGGTCTTTACTGTCTTACCCTCGGCTGCAGACGCATTTGAGGGAAGCTTGGTGATGGTAAGCTCCTGAGGAAGACTTAAGGTGACTGTGTCGGATTTTGCGGTATTGCCTGCTGCATCTGTAATTATGCAGTATATCCTTCTTCCGTCTCTTGCACTGTTCATTTCGATTTTATAGGTGCCTGATGTTATGGAAGATTTGCTGAATTTACTGCTGCCCGCATTTGCCACATACCACTGATAGGTAAGTCCGTGTCCCGATGCCGTTACACTGACACTGACGACTTCACCGTTCTTTGCACTTGCACTGACAGGCTGTTTTGTTATTGCAACAGGCATATAGAATGTGACCACATCCGTTATTTCGCTGTTGCCGAAGCTGTCAGAGACTATGCAGTAAGCCTGTCTGCCGCTCTTTGCTTCTGTCATCTGATAGGAATAGGTGTTCTTTGTGATGGAGGACTTTGAAAATACGCTCTTTCCGCTGTCCTTTATGTACCACTGATAGGTCAGTCCCTCACCCTCAGCTTCGACCGTTGCAGAAACGGTCTTGCCGACTGCCGCCACCGCACTCTCGGGCTGTTTTGTTATCTTCAGCTCTCCGCCGCCCATTGTAAATGTCACAGTATCAGATTTAATGCTGTTTCCGTACTTGTCGTAAACTATGCAGTAAGCCTGTCTGCCGCTCTTGGCCTCTGTTATGGTGAATATATAAACAGGCTCTATTATCTTTGAAGGGCTGTAAGAAGCCTGCCCTTTATCACGTATATACCACTGATAAGCAAGTCCTTCGCCTGCAGCAGTTACCTTTGCGCTGACATTTTTTCCTGCCTGTGCAGATGCATTTACAGGCTGTACGGTTATTTCAAGCCTGCTCAGAGTTGCCGTCTGCGTTTTCTCTGTATTTCCGTATTTATCTGTTACAATGCAGTATACCTGTCTGCCCGATTTTGCAGATGTCATCTGATATGCATAGGTATCTGTCTTTATGGATGACGGGATAAAGCTGCTCTGTCCACGATTTTTTACATACCACTGATATTTAAGTCCTTCACCCTCTGCCCTGACTGAAGTGCTGACTGTATTTCCCAGTGCGGCACTTGCATTTTCAGGCTGCTTTGTAATGCCGAAAATAATAATATCTGCGGTATTGGAATTGACCTTGCCTCCCCAGCTGTCGGTTATCTCACAGTATATCTGTCTGCCCGACATATCTTCGCTTATTGTGCAGCTGTAGGTTGTTCCCGTAACGGAGGACTTTTCAAAATCTTTATCTCCGGGATTTTTTTCGTACCACTGATATGTAAGTCCCGTTCCGGATGCTGATACGGAAAATGTTGCGGTACTGCCGATTTTCGCACATACCGATGCAGGTTGAGAGTTGATGTTTATCATACCGAAATATACTGTATCGGTCTTTATGACAGCACCGAAAGCATCGGTTACAACACAGTATGCACGTCTTCCTGCCTTTTCCGATGTCATTTTAAACGTGTAAGTGTCTGCGGTGACAGATGATTTTCTCGTGGTAATGCACCCTGGATCTGTATAGTACCACTGATAGGTAAGTCCTTCGCCTTCAGCTTCAACCGTCGCAGATACATACTTTCCGCTTCCTGCGCTGTCAGACACAGGTTGTTTTATTATTTCTATTCTGTTCGCAACATCAACCCATGTTATGTTTCCGCCGCGAGACTGCTGTCTGCTTTCTGCCCAGCCGGAATGATATACCGTTGCGGTAAGACCGCTGAACGATGTTTCGGAAAGGTTCACCTGAGAAGACATGAATTTTATCTCGGTAAGATTCGGGCATCCTCCAAGCTCAAGTGTAGGATTCTTATCTGATGAACCTGCGGTTCTGACTTCTCCGAATGTCAGTTTTTCCACATACTCATTGCATATGGGATTGAGCATTCTGTATAAATTCTTGTATATGCTGCAGGATTTATCCTTTTTTCCCTTCGGGTATGTATGGAGTGTTCCTGCAACATCCTCTCCCGAGGCGGCAGTTCTTCCGAGTGTATCGTAAAGTACTCCCTCAACCGCAAAATAATATGCATTTCCCTCGGGTGCCGAGAAGCTTTCGAGCTTTGTGCAATTGTCAAAAGCGCCCGAATTTATCCTTGTTGCCGATGCAGGAACTGCAAAATGCTTTATGCTTGTATTGTAAAATGCTCTGTAATCGATGGTCTGAACAGTATCCGGAAGAACCACTGTTTCAAGATTTACGCAGTCAGCAAAGACATACATACCTATGGCAGTAATTCCTGTACCGCTGAATTTTACCTCTCTGAGATTTTCGCAGCTCTGGAACGCGCCTTGTCCGATAGTGGTTATACTGCCGGGAATGGTGATAGTCTCAAGAGCATTGCTGTATGAAAAGGCATAGGAATCTATCTTCGTGACAGTGTTCGGTATAACCACTTCGCTTAAGCTGTCACACATACTGAATGCAGTCCAGCCGATGGAAGTGCAGCCGTCGGGAATGGTAACCGAGGTCAGCGATTTGCATTCTTCGAACGCATCATGCTCTATACTCCTGCAGGTAGAAGGAATCGAAATGCTCTTAAGTGCAGGGCAGTTGCAGAACATTCCCTTTGGCACTGCGGCCATACCCTCTGCCAGCACTGCGCTTTCAAGCTCTAAGCAGTCGAGGAAAATATAATCGCCAAACTCAGTAACAGTCTTTGGTATGACCACACTCGTCAGACCGCAGCCCTTCAAGGCCTGCTCACCGATAGAAGTCACACTGTCGGGAATGGTGATTTTTTCCATGGCGCTGCATTCATAAAATACCTCTTTGCCGATGGAGGTTACGCCGCTCTCGATGACAACTTCCTTTATGTCTTCGCGCCTCCTAAAGGGCGAGGGAACAGAGCTTCCTTCAAGGTCGGTGTAGGTTTTATAGTCTTTCATATCGCCCGTGCCGTAGATTCTCAGCAGACCGTTGCTGTACAGTTCCCAGTTTACTGTCTTGCCGCAGGTGCCGCTTTCAACAACCGCAGGCACTGAGATATCCGTATCCGACACAGTCTCTGCACTTGCAGCCGCCGCAGGCAGCGTAACTGCAAGACAAACAAGAATCAGAATAACAAAGATTATTCTTTTCATATTATTTTCCTCCCTGTCCATTCTATATATCCATTTTACACCATTTTATTTCTATTGGCAACACCAAACCGGTTTCGTATAAAAACAGGTATAATACTCCGTTTCTTTACGGCAATTTCAATTGGCAAGCAGGTTCTGTTATCTTGCAAAAAGCAAGGATATACAGTATAATTGTATGAGGCAGTTTATTGCCCTGTACCAGGATAACCAAAAGGAGAAAATAAATATGAGCGTAATCAACTTTGTATGCAATAACGAACAGAAGGAAGAAGTGAAAGCAGGCGTATGGGAAATTATCAGAGAGCATTATCTGAGCACAGTATTTCCCAACAGCAATGTTGAATTTGAGTACGAGGGCAAAAATGCCTACCGTCCTCGCATGGAGGAACTGATGAAGAGCGAGCTGTGCAGACTCGAAGACACAGAGGACGGCCTGACAGTCGATTTTGATTCCACCGAGGACGCAGGAATGTCTATCGCCGCATCGGTGTACGGCACAGGCATGGGCTATTCAGATCAGGGACTTACCTATCTGTTCCCGGTGTTTAAGAAAATTGCGGAAAAATTCCCCGGCATCTGCTTTGAGGCTGACACCGAATGTATTGATAAATGGGTGGAAGCATATAATCATTTTTCCTATAACGGAAGCATGCTGACAGTGGACGGTATTGATGTTAAGAAATACGATCTCGTCATGAAGCATATGTCCCCTTTCGCAGACCCCGAGCAGATAGCAGAGGAAACAGGTCTCTCTGTCCAAGATGTAACAGAGATCATCGAAACATTCTGCTAAATTCAAAACGGACAACCGTAAATCCAGAAAAAATCGTAGGGGAGGATAATATCCTCCCCTAAAAACCGGAGGCATTATCATGCAGCAGACAGCAGGTATTCATATCCTCGGCATTCCCTCAGATTCTTTTGACAATGCAGCAGCAGAAATACAGCGCTTTTTTGCTGAGCTGGAGGACAAGCCGCTTTATTTTGACGAATGGTGCAAAGGTCTTTATCTGTATAAAGAACGAGGTGAAATCCGCATATTAAGCGATGTCCACGCCGATTATTATGACTATGACATACTCCTGTGTGATTTAGTTGAGCATCTGGCCGCAAATGTACCGTCTGCACCCATGCACGGCACCTATGACCTTGCCAACGACTACGAGGGTCCCGAGTTTCATGATTTTGAGATCACTGCGGCAGGAAAGGTTATCTGGGGCAAAACCCAGCCTGAGACGGAAGATGCCGACGACGGAAAATTCATGGCAGCAGCGGGCAGAGTTTATGGAGAATCAAGCGAAAAGGCTCTTTACGGCGGAGTTTTCGGTGTATTGAGTCCTTCAGATATAAAAAAGGCATGCGATATTTTTGCACTCGCATGCAGTGAAGGCGCTCCCCCTGAAGCAGTCTATGAAGAAATGGGTATCGACGGCGATTCTCTGAGCCTTAATGACCTTGTCACCCTTCTTACGGAAAACCGCGACTTTATATCGGCGAATTTCGACTGTACCTCCTTGTGTTCCTACCTTTCATTTCTGGTGGATACCTTTGCCTCGGTGGGCATCGATATAAAATTCCCCGAAGAGCTGCAGAAGGCGCTCAATGAGTCGCTTTGATTGAAAGGTTGGCAGCAAGCCGCCCTACGGTTAAAATGAATATCAACAATAAATCTGCGTATCACTGTAGGGGATGGCGCTTGCCGACATCCCCTTAAATCCAAAACATTTGTCAAACAAAAGGCGGACAGCCGCAGAGGGCTGTCCCTACG
>JAZSNZ010000058.1:0-3437 GCA_045536645.1 Acutalibacteraceae bacterium | reverse complement strand
TGCCCTCAAACTCCTGCAAAAGGGGCTCTGCCCCTTTTGATGCCCCGCCAAAGGAAAAGTGTTTCCTTTGGAATCCTATCAAATAAAAAAACAAAGGCACTCCCTATAAGGGAATGCCTCGTATAATTTTAGTTTTCTGCTCTTCTGACCTGAACCGCTGCACCGATTATTCTGACAGGAATGTTTGCAATCTCCTCTGTAGAGTAGAACTTGCTGTCATATGCAGGATCAAGAGGAATGATAATCTTTCCCTCACGCTTCTTATTAATCGTGCAGAGGAATGCATCATCATCACCTATGCTGACTATTGCGACCTGCTCACGTGCAACCTTCATTTTCTTTTCGAAAATAATGATGTCGCCGGAATAATATCTGGGAGCATAACGACCTGCTCCGACCTTGTATCCGAAAAACTCCTTACCTCCTGTAAGCCAGTTCTTGGGGATAAGCTCATAAGCTGTTTCGTCGATTTCACCTTCGCCGAAATCCTTCAGGTTCTTGTAAACCTTAAGTACAAGCGCAGAGGTTTCTTCGCCCTGAATTGCTCTTGGAGGATACTTTTCATCAGTCTTGCCCATGAGATAATCGCTGGAAACGCCCATAATAAGACCCATACAGTAAACCATACTTGCAGAAGGCTCGTGGATTCCATTCTCATATTTTGAAAGCATACCTTTGTTTGTATTTGCTGCAAATTCTTTATTCAAACGGTCTGCAATATTACCAAGTGACAAACCGGCTTCTTTTCTGACTTCCTTGATTCTTTTTCCGATAAGAATGCATTCTGCCTTTTTTTCCGCTGTTTGCTGTTTTCTCATTTAAGATACACTCCAAATTTAATAGTAATTCCTTAACATTCCAAATGTTCACAGCTGAACACTTCCTGTTTTTTCTAATTATAACACAAACTTGCGATTTTGGAAATACCTTTTATCGAAAATTTAAAAATTATTTTTAACCTTAGGCGTGCTGTCATTTTAACTCAGCAAACAATCCCTTTGACGCTGCTCTCACTTTATCAGCAACCTTTTCATCTATCTCAATGACTTCGCCGTAACCGTCATTGAGTACCCTCAGGAGAGTGTCAACAGATGTTCTCTCCATATGATTACAGGTGAGCTTTTCGGGAGTCAGACAGTGGAACACCTTATCGGGATACATCTGTGTCAGACGATCAGCTATACTGCTTTCTGCCGCTATTATCACTTCGTCCCACTGAGCACACCAATCCATCAACTGTCTCGCTGACCCGGCAAAATCCACTGCCTTTACCACTTCCTGTCTGCAGCCGAGGTGTGAAGCAGTTTTGGCTTCAGGCCATAGCTCCCGTGCAAGCTCAATATCACGCAAAATCACACTGTCGTGAATCGGGCAATAGCAATTCCATGTTTCTATATTCTTTCCTGTTTTTTCCCTGATACTCTCTCCAAGGTTTCTGTCGGGAATAAAAAGTATTTTTTCTTCGTCGATACCCGCACACACTTCTGCTGCTGATGCGGTGGACACACACACATCGCACTCTGCCTTTACCGCTGCGCTTGTATTTACATAAGCCACTACACACGCATCTCTGTTCTCTTCCCTGTACGCACGAATCCTCGATGGCAGTATCTGGTTTGCCATGGGACATGTAGCCTCGGGATGAGCCAGTATAACCCTCTTATGAGGTGCCAGTATCTTGACCATTTCTGCAATAAACCTTACCGCACACACTATTACCGTCTGTGCTCTGCAATTAACTGATTCTCTCACTATTTCAAGTGTATCGCCTGTAATATCCGCCGCCATCGACAGCTCATAAGACTGATACAGGTGAACTGCAATAAATATATTCTCTCTCTCGCACGCCGTTCTTATTGCCTCTATCTTCGATTCCATTATTATTCCTCCACGCAATTGTAGGCAATGATAATAATATTTTAATTTGTTTACATAATCAATACCTTATTCCACTTTGTATTTTAATTGACATAATTCTGCATTCCGTGTAATTGTTTTGTAATTGACAGTCACAAAAAGGGAACTGTATTTTCATACAGTTCCCTTGATTTCAGTTAAATATACTTTCTTTGAGCTCTTTCATTCTTTCCTCTCTGAACTCATAATACTCTTTGCCTTTATTAAAAATTTACATTTTTTCGCTTTTATTTTCCATAACGGATATACAATAATGAGTGTGACTATATTGGGAGTGATAATATGTCTTATGTTCTTGAACACGTTTTGCCTGAATCGGTGGGTATAAGTACCGATTCGATACTTGATTTTATCAGTGCCGCAAAGGAACGCAGCATCGCCATGCACAGCCTTATGGTACTAAGGCACGGCAAGGTTGCCGCTGAGCTTTACTGGAAACCTTATTCTGCGGAAAGCAGAAATCATGTTTATTCCTTCAGCAAAACTCTTGTCTCTGCCGCTATTGGCTTTGCAGCAGATGAAGGATTACTTGACTACAATGACAGGCTTTGTTCCTTTTTTCCGAGATCCATCGAAAGCGGCTCCGATGAGCGGATGTTTTCCGTAACTATCGAAAATCTGCTGACTATGACCAGCGGCATGGTCAATGTCAACGAAGTAACCGTAGTCACAAAAAGTGACTGGGTTCGCTTTTTTCTCAATTCTCATCTTTCCTCATTTCCCGGTGAAAAATTTTGCTACAACAGCATAAATACCTATATGCTGGCTGCTGTACTGCGCAAAGTGACCGGGCAGGGGCTTATTGAATACCTGACCCCGCGTCTGTTTGAGCCACTGGGTATTACCGAAATTTATTCCGAAAAATGCCCTATGGGACGTGACATCGGCGGCTGGGGTATTCATATCAGAACTGAAGATATGGCTAAGTTCGGTCAGCTCCTGCTCGATGACGGAAAACTCGGCGGCAGGCAGATACTGCCTGCTCAATGGCTCCAAAAAGCCGTATGCTCCCATACGGATACAACGGCCGACAGCAAATTTCCTGTTATCGACGATGTAATAAACGGCTATGGCTATCAGATATGGATAAACCGCGACAGGGATTCCTACCGTGCTGACGGAATGCTGGGGCAGTTTGCTCTGATACTGCCTAAGCTCGATACAGTTATTGTATCAACGGCGGGAAACATGGACGAGTATGCGGTGCTTGACCTTATCTGGGAAAAGATAATCCCAAATGTGGGAACGGACTTTTCTTCTGACATCGCATCGGAAGAAAAGCTCAGGAAGGCTGCCGAGGACTTATCTATTGTTAACACGGAAATCAGCATCGTGCCACTTCTGATGAACAGATTCAACGAACACCTTTATACATTGCCGCCCAACAGGCAGTCAATCTTTCCCTTTCTCTTCCGCTATTCAAAGCAGAATCTCCTTTCCGGAATAGAATCATTCCGATTCTTCTTCGAAGAGCAGTGCTCCATGAGCTGGACAGAGTGCGACACGGAAAATACAGTGCC
>JAZSNZ010000128.1:0-10254 GCA_045536645.1 Acutalibacteraceae bacterium | reverse complement strand
AAGGGGGCAAATGAAGAATGGATAAGAAAACCATCCAAATAGCCGGGAAAGCATATTTTATGGCTGTGGCGACACTCATGTATTATTTCCTTACGGAAGTCATCAATCTCGGATTGTTTATTACATACCGCCATGCATTTGCCCTCGTTCTGTTCGCTTCCGCTTTTATCGTCTTTCTGTATAAGCCAAATATCGCTCGCGGTGCAGCTTCCATAAAAGCCGCTTTCGTGTACTGTCTCCCCCTTATCATCACAATTGTGGTTTCGCTGTTTATCTGGTTTGTCGGGCAGGTTGATACATCGGTGATTGCAAGAGGATTATCATCATCCCTTGTGTATACCAATATGGTTTCCTTTACTCTTGCCTCGATATCCTTTCTGTATATCTTCGGTGAAAAAGGAATGTGGTACAATCTGATTGCCATACTCATTGCCAACATCCTGATGATCCTTACAATCATCATTCAGAACGGAATTGGTATATTCTTCTCCGAACTTGTCACTCTTATCGTCACTTTTGCAGGCGTAACCGGAAATGTTATTGTTCAGGCAGAGATCCATGAGCTTGCCTTTTGTCTCGGTGCATATCTGATCTATATGCTGATGAAACCAAAGAAGGATATCGTATATTTTGTTCTTCTCGGTCTGACATCCTTTTGTTTTATTGCAGCCTTCAAACGCATTGGTATGATTGCAATCGCGATTGCATTGGCTCTTGGATGGGCGCTGAAATTGATTGCCAAATTCAAAAAAGACACTGCATCACGCCTTACGATTATTATCTCCATCCTGCTTGTCATCCTTCTTATCGGTTATGTCGGAATTATCAAAATGGATGTTTTCTCTTTGATAGAAGAAGCCGGAATTGACACCAGCGGACGCGTTGTCATCTATAATGCCGTGGATAAATTCTATGAATTCTCTCCGGAATTTCTCGGAAACGGTATCGGATTTTTGACCTATCAACTCAGTACCTATATGAATGTGGGTGTAAACTCCGTACATAATGACTTTTTGCAATATTTCATCGACCTCGGCTTTTGGGGGTATATTCTGTGGCTGATTTCCATGACGCTTGTCAGAGTTTGTTATTTTGGAGCAAAGGGCAAAACAGAAAACGCCATTATGACGCTTGCTTTAACAGTCTATCTTGTCATCGTTTCTTCTACGGATAACACGCTGAATTACCCTTTGCTTACGACCGTCCTCGGTATCCTTATGATCGGTCAGGGCTTCGATGAGCGTGTGCGCAATACAGAAATGAAGCTGTTCGGATACATTTCCGATGTGAATAAAAACACAGGAGGCAACTCACTCTTATGAAAATACTCATGGTAAATAAGTTCCTGTATCCAAGAGGCGGCTGTGAAACCTATATGCTGAATCTTGCCGAGGAACTGAAGTCCAAAGGACACGAAGTCGAATACTTCGGTATGTATGACGAAAAAAACACGGTAGGAAATTCCCTTGGATTATATACAACAAATATGGATTTCCATTCTACGGGAGCCGCAAGATTTCTTTACCCTTTTAAGATCATTTATTCAACAGAAGCAAAACGAAAGCTCGGCCGTGTGCTGGATGACTTTAAGCCTGATGTCGTTCACATGAACAACATTAATTTCCAGTTGACACCGTCCGTCATCTATGCGGTTAAGGAGAGAAGCATTCCCCTTATTCAAACCGTTCACGACTATCAGATGATATGCCCAAACCACCTGTTGTACAGCTTCGGCGAGGTAAAGCCGTGCGAACGATGCATTCGTGGCTCAAAATTCAACTGTTTCAAACACAGCTGTATCCATGGCTCAAAGGCAAAAAGTCTTATCGGTGCCATCGAAGCGAAGCTGTACTCGATTCTGAAGACATACAGAAAAGTGGATTTGTATGTATGTCCCAGCCATTTCCTTGAAAACAAGCTTTTGGCGGCTTCGGACCTGTATGCCGGCAAAACGGTAACCATACATAATTTTATTGAAAAGAAACCGCTCCCCAAACCGATTACTCCCGAAAAGCCGTATGTCGCTTTTGCAGCCAGACTTTCCAAGGAAAAGGGAGTCACCCTCCTTTGTGAAGCCGCAAAGCTGCTGCCCGATTATTCGTTCGTCGTCGCAGGAAGCGGCCCGGACGGTGATTGTCTTCGTGAAGTTCCGAACGTCAAAATGAAGGGCTTTTTGACCGGCGATGAGCTTACATCTCTGATGGCAAATGCGAAAGTGATGCTCCTTCCTTCTGTTTGGTATGAAAATTGTCCTCTTTCGATCCTTGAGACCCATTCCTACGGTGTTCCCGTCATCACGATGAACAGCGGAGGTATGGCGGAGCTTGTTGAGGATGGGAAAAACGGTGCACTTGTAAACGAGCCTACGCCCAAAGCGGTTGCAGAAGCAATCAGACGCTGCTTTGAGGATGAAGGATACTATAAAACACTGAAGGAAAACTGTGAGACTATGCGTGAAAAGATCATAGGTGTCAGCGAATACTGTGATATCATGATCGAAAAATATAATGACCTTATAAAAAAGAGGTAACTCCCATGACAGCACCCAAGGTAAGCGTGATCGTCCCCGTATACAATACAGAAAAATATTTAAGGCAGTGTATCGATTCTATTTCATCGCAAACACTTTCACAAATCGAGATCATTCTTGTTGACGACGGTTCTGAAAAAGAATGTGCACTGCTCTGCGATGAGCTCGCCCAATCCGATCCGCGTATCAAGGTTATCCATAAAACAAATGCCGGTCCGGGTATGGCGAGAAATACCGGAATGGAAGCCGCAAGCGGTGAATACATAGGCTTTGTGGACTCGGACGATTATGTAAAACCGGAGATGTATGAAACACTTTATACTTCTGCAGTAAAATATAATGCTGATCTTGTGGTGTCCGGAATCTGTTTTGTTGGTGGGAATACCTTCAGGCAGTCCGGAGATTTCACAGAGAAACAGTATTTTGAAGAAGATACTGTGTTTGAAAACGATGATAAGAAGAACCTTCTTCTTGGTGTTGTCGGCGCTTTGCCGAAGGAATCTGAAGACAGCCGCTACGGAGTAAGTGTTTGCAAGAATATTTTCAGACGCTCGCTTGTTGTACGTGAGAATCTCGAATTTCTCTCTGAACGTAAATTTATGAGTGAAGATACACTGTTTATGGTGGATTACATAAAAGATGCCGCCAGGGCTGTGGGGATTCCCGGCGCATTCTACTGCTACAGAAGAAACGACGAATCCTTATCCAAATCTTACAAAAGTGATCGCCTTGGAAAAGTTCTGATATTTCTGGCAGAACTGGAAAATCATATCAAAGATACATTGTCGAAAGAAGATTACCGGCTTTATCTGGACAGACTTACGCAAGGATATGCAAGGATTCTGTGTTCACAGGAAATCATGTATGCCCGCGAGAAAAAACTCAAATACCGCGACCTTCGTGCGCGTCTTAAGCAGATTTGCACAAATGAAACCATGGAATCGGTGCTAAGGTCATATCCATGGTATCAATTACCCAAAAAGCAGGCTGCATTTGCATTTGCCATGAAGCATCGGCTGTACTATATACAGAAATTGATGGTGCTGCTCAGAGCAAGATAGGAGTTGGAAGTATGCTTTTCTCTGTAATCGTTCCCATTTACAAAATTGAAAAATATCTCCGCCGCTGCGTTGACAGCGTACTTTCTCAGTCGTTTGGCGATTATGAGCTGATATTGGTAGACGACGGTTCACCGGATAACTGCCCGACAATTTGCGATGAATATGCAAAAAAAGATGCGAGAATAAAAGTCATCCACAAAAAAAACGGTGGTCTTGTCAGTGCCAGACAAGCCGGAATCAAAGAAGCGGTTGGCGATTATGTCTTTAATCTTGACGGAGATGACGCAATTTGCGATGATGCGCTTGAGAGCGCCTATCAAATCATCCGTGAAATGCAGCCGGATATTGTTTCATTCTCGTACAGACGGTGTATTGATGGTGTACCGGGAGATGTTGTGGATGATCTCGCAGAGGAAGGCTTATATCATAAGTCCGACATAGAGGAGAAATTGTATCCCAAACTCTTATCGAGTGAAAATATGAAAAACCTCTTCTATTTTGTTTGGGGAAAAGCAATTAAACGGGAACTTATCACAAAACATCAGATGAACGTAAATCCAGCGATTTCTGTGGGAGAAGATATAAGCTGCTGTTTTCCATGCTTTATGGAAGCTGACACTGTATATATGAGCAGAAAAGTCATCTATCTCTATACGATTCGCGGAGACTCGCTGACTACGCATTTCAAAACAATTCAGATTACACAGATTGCTTACACAATTGATGGTCTCCGCGCCCTTGATATAGAGAAGCCTCGTGACTTTGAAGAACAAATCGCGCGTTACTCCTGCTTTATGTGTTTTGCAATTCTGGCGGCGGCGGCTGAGGGCGGATACTTTCAGCATCTCGGCGAAATAAAGAAGCTTATACTGACTTCTCTTCATAAAGATGAAATCAAAAAAGCGTATTTTACGAATATTACAATCAAGACACGAATCTCCGTGTTCTTCATGAAACACGAAATGATCCGCACGACATTTTATTTTCTGTTCTTATGCGGACAGATCAAACGCTTAAGAAAGGGTGGGAAAGCATGAACGGTGATATCAAAATATCCGTAGTCATGAGCGTATACAATGGCGAAGAATATCTTTGCGAAGCCATCGACAGCGTTCTTGGGCAAAGCTTTACGGATTTTGAGCTGATTATTATCAACGACTGTTCTACGGACAGTACATGTGATATTCTGGCGCACTATGCGGCACTGGACTGCCGCATAAAAGTGCATACAAACGAAGTGAATCTGCGTCTGCCATCTTCCCTTAATAAAGCATTATCGATTGCACAGGGCAAGTACATTGCCAGAATGGATGCAGATGATATCTGCCTTCCGGACAGACTTGAAAAGCAATACGCTTTTATGGAAGCGCATCCCGATATTGCTCTCTCCTCTTGCCGGTTCATGACTCTGAAAAACGGTGTGATTTCGTCCGGCGGATGCGGCGGCAGAACGGATCACGAATCAATTAAGGCGCTGCTTCTCGTAACCAACCCCATTCTTCATCCGGGCATCATAGCGAAAGCAGACACCATTCGTGCACTCGGCTATGATAAAAACTTCACCTGTACCGAAGACATGGAGCTGTGGTCAAGGTTTGTAATGGCACAGTACAAGCTTGAAATCCTTCCGGAATATCTGATGATTTATCGACTGCACGATAAGCAGATCACGGAAACCACCAAAGAAAAACAGCGCAGTGAAGTCATGGCTATCCAAAAACGCTACTACGCCGAGTGGCTGGAAGGAATGAGCGAAGACCTGTGGAATTTTTACATAAACGGTATATATTTTCGTGACGAAGCAGATATCGAAAAATTCTGTATATTCTTTCAGTGGATAAGATCCGTCAACTGCAGAATCGGTAAGATTGATAAAGATGCGCTCTGCTATGCGATGTTTGAAATCCTGGCGGAATACAAGCGAAAAGGAATTGCAAAATACAGAATCATAAAAGCGATGCTCAACTTCGGAATTCCTTTCCTCATGAAAGAAATTCCGGCACGCAAAAAAAGAGCAATCATTGACGGCAAAAAATGCATCAACAGCGCCGAAAATATTGGTTTGCGGCAGTCTGGTGGAAGTCCGGAATTTCCGATCTTTTCTCAAAAGTGATATAGGAGCATGATTTATGCGAATTTTTGAATACCCATATGTTATCATTTCTATTATTGTTATCTGCTTCTTTCTTCTCGGCGGCATCGGTATATATTTTGCCGTACGCGGACTTAAAACAGCCAATGATGAAGAAGAGTATGATTTCACGAATATCAGCAAACTGGAGAGCAGATTTGCAAAATCAGGGAAACATCGCGACGATCGATGCGTGATGTACATCAGTGTATTTCTGGATAACTATCGCAGTCTATATTCCGAGAGACAGACAGAAAAGGTTTTTCTTGCTATTCGCCGCATTCTTCTCGACTCCTTTTCAACAGATAAAACGGACTCCATTGCAACCTATGGTGAATATACTTATGTTGCTTATACCACTCTTGACATTGACAGCGTACGAGGCAAAATTGAGAGCTTCCAAACTATTCTGACCAAGTCTCTGCTTGAGCACGGTGCTCTTAACATTGCAGAAGTACGTATCGGTTCATTTTTCGCCTTTGGCTCGTCGGTGTCCTTTGACGAGGCAATCCGTCGTGCTAAGCAGGCCTGCATTCTCGCGAAAAACGAAAAAAAACTATATGCAGAATGGGATGTTGGCAGCGGTAAAGCACTTGAAAAGAAGATCAAAATCGAAAATAATATTGAGAGCGAGATTGACAACAATCGTTTCTTCCTCGTATACCAGCCGGTGCTGGATTCAAAAACAAAGGAAATCATCGGCGCGGAGGTATTGTCACGCTTAAACTCTGCAAGTGACGGTGTTCTGAATCCCGGAAGTTTTTTGTCAGCGGTGAATTCTGTAGGACTCAATAATAAGTTTGATTATTATATCTTTGAGAAAAACTGCAAATGGATTTCCAACGACAAAAAACAGCGTGAAGGCTATAAATATACAATCAACTTTTCAAGGTCGACTCTGTGCGATCCTGCATTTTCAGAAAGAATTCTCAGCATTGCAAGTAAGTATGGGTTGAATTCGTCCTGTCTTGCAGTCGAAATTCTGGAAGATAAAGATATCACCGGCGAAGCCAGACGACAGATGATGGATAACCTGACCTCACTCAAAGAAAAAGGAATCTCCATCCTTCTCGACGACTTCGGAAGCGGTTATACCACATTTGGCGATCTGCAGAATCTGGATATTTCCATCGTGAAGATCGACCGAGCCATTACACAGAATTCAGTGACGGAAAACGGTTATATCATTCTTGAAAATATTATCCGCACAGCAAAAAACATTGGCTACAAAACACTCTGTGAGGGCGTAGAAACAAAGGAGCAGGAAGATGCCGCAATCCGTGCCGGATGTGACTTACTGCAAGGCTTTTACTATTATAAGCCCATGCCGGTTGCCATGCTTGAAAAATTATTAGACAAAGAAGTTCCGTCGTCAGAAACAATCTGATGACAGAATTCGAAATGCTGTTTGGAGGAATAATGGAACGAAACGTCCTTGTTGACCGTCTCAAAGGATATGCATGCTTTTTGGTTCTGTTCGGTCATGTCATTCGCGGAATCCGGACAGCTGGTATATCTATCCCACAGTTTTTTATTTGGATGGAGCTGTTTATCTGGTCGTTCCATGTTGCGCTGTTTTTGTTCCTCAGCGGTGTTGTGTACAGCCTGAATGGAGAATGGCACACTCAAAATACAAAGTATAAGTTTATTCTGCATAAGTTCTTGAACCTCGGTATACCGTACATTGTATTTTCATCTATTTACATAGCCATAAACAGCTTGGTTGGCGGAGTGAACACCAAATCCTCACTTGCAGACATTTTATTGATCTGGAAGACGCCGGTTGCACAATATTGGTTTTTGTATGCACTGTTCTTCTTATTCTGTATTTGGACTGCATTGTCGGGAATTCTGAAAAACTGGCAGATAACCCTTTTGACACTTATTATCGGATATGGAGTACCTCTCCTTGGTGGTACGCTCGGATGCTTTGAGGTTGTGTTTTATTCCTCACTGGCATTCGGCAGCGGAACATTTGTGCATTTTGACAAACTTGTAAAGCCGGGGACTTGGTTTAAGTGTTTGATCGTATTTTTACATCTGACGGCAGGTGTCGCTTTGTTATATCTGAACCTCATGGAAGCCGTGCTGTTCAAAGAATTCATGCTGCTTCTCGGCATTTATGCGAGCATTCTGTTGATCTCCTTACTACAGAACTGCAGACCTATTGCGAGTTTTTTGGGATTCATGAATCGGTATTCTTTCCAGATCTACCTGCTGCATACAATCTTCACCGCAGGTGTACGAATAGTCATGCTCCGTCTTGATATCACTCAGTGGTGGATACATGTACCGATTGGAATAGTATGCGGGATCGTATTCTCCGTACTAACTGCAATGATTGCAAAGAAAGTTCGCTTCCTCGACTTCTTCTTTTTCCCCACAAAAGCATTTCGCAAAGAAAGAGTGATACATAAATGAATAATAAATTCAAGAACCTGCTTACAACTTTCAATTATCCACACACACTGCCGGTTTATCTCTGTGTGCTTGCTTCAAAGCAGAGAAAGCTGATCGAAATGGATGTTGCACGATGGAATCAGATTGAAGGCATACAGAGAGGACTTTTTGCATCCCTTAACTGGTATATGACATACAAAAAGGAGTTCCGCAATCTGCTTCAGCATAGACTCAAGCATCCATCCTATTCTGCCATAGCACTGATTCATTTTGGTGCTGCACGCATCCTGTGGAAACCGATGGACACCTTATATATTTATACCAGGGCGGTGGTGTTTTATTTGGGGATTGGTTTGACGCTTACAAAAAAACAGCGGCTGAACAGGTTTTTTGCCTGAACAGCCGCAATTTTTATGTGTTTCAAGAGTGCCGGATTCAGCGATCCTTTGCAGCTTTTTCAACGAGCATGATAAGTCTCTCGAGGGATTTTGCTGTAACCATCTCCTTGGCTTTGAGAGTGGATGCCACAGCGGAAGCATTGCCGTTGTAAAGAATATCGCGGAATACACCCTGAGTAACCTGGCTGAGATTGAGAGAATAGATCCAGCCAAAGTCGAGCTTGATGCCTTCCATTGCGAGATCGAGCATTTCAGCGGAGTTGGGGTCGCGGATATACTGGCCGTTGAGAACGATGTCGTAATAAGCGGGAGTTACATGACGGTAGGATTCAGCCGCCATAGCTTCCATGACAGCACTTGCCATTGAGGGATTCTTTACGGAAACGGGAATACCTACGATGGAGTAGTTGTCGTGAACAAAGGTGTAGTATTTGTCCTGTTCTTCATTCCACTTGGGAAGAGGAAGCAGTGCGTATACGCTGTCCATGTCGCGAAGCTGTTCGGTATGCATAACGCGGAGTGCGGAGAACAGCATACGGTCAGCGGCAAGCATCGCGGCTATTTCGTCCTGTTCTTCGTCACTTCCGGTTACAGCGGGACAGTATGCGAAATCAGCTTTCTTATAGATGCTGTCAAGCTTTTCGATTGCGGCGGAGAGCTTGTCAACGTCGAAACTTACTACGGGATTCTTATTTTCGTCACGGGTGATTAAACTCATATTGAATGCACTCCAGTATGGGTCAAGGCCGATGAGTCCGCCGATGGACATGCCGTATACATCGTCTGCATCTGTCTGACCGTTGGCGTTTTTGTCGGAGTAAGCTTTGGATGCAAGTTCGATCTGCTTGTCGATGGTCCATGCGCCGCTTCGTACAAGATCGAAGGGATTCTCAATATTGAGGTTTTCAACCATCTGCATATTTGTGAAGGTTACAAACGAAAGCTTGATGAGGGAGAAGCAAATGTCGCCGACTGCAAAGAATGATGCATTTCCGATGCGTGCCTGTTCGTTGTAATGCTGGCTCCACCAGGGCTGTCCGAGGTTAAGATGTTCGGGATAATCTCCGAGGAGGTTGTAGTAGTTGCCCTGTATGCCGGAGCCGATGGTTAAAAACGCATATCCGGCATTGAGAGTGTAATGGTCGATATCCGCTTTTACGTTGAGTTCGATGGGACCGTCGCCGATGGTATCTTCGAGAAGTTCGTAGTTGATTGTTAAGTTAAGACGATTTTCAACTGTAAGATCGCGTTCGAAAACTGCGTCATTTACAGCTTCACCGTTCAGCTCTTCCGCATACATTTCGCCTTCGAACCAGTTCTTTGCACGTGCCCCGATCGTTGCGGTCAAACCCTCAAAATTAAGCTCGGGAAGATCGTCGGGAGTCTGTGCGCGAATCTCGGCTGCTGTGGGGGCTGCAGTTTCTTCAATCTCTTCAGCGTCTGTTGAACCGGCTGCAGTTTCGGGTGTCTGAGCTTCTGCGGAAGTTTCAGGTGTGTTGTTTTCGCTTTCTCCACAGGAAATAAATGTGCCTGCAAGCATCAAAGCTGCAAGAATAAATGCTGTAATCTTCTGTTTCATTTTTAACCCTCCTTGAATGAATAATTCGACCCGTAATTATTTTATAATAATCAACAGCAGAATACAATACATCTTTCTACCATATTTCGGCAGCCGTCAATCATTTCTTGCCATAAAACTGTTTCAAAGTGTGGATCAAATGAGAATAAAAAACA
>JAZSNZ010000067.1:0-4993 GCA_045536645.1 Acutalibacteraceae bacterium | reverse complement strand
TGAAGAAATCCGCCAGCCCGTCATCAGATATTGCCGCACATAAGGCTGTTCCCTCATCAACGAAGTTTATGCACAGCAATTTCTTCGTTTTTTCACCGTTCTCTTCCTCCCACTGAAAATCTATCATCGCAAAGTTTTTCATTATTCCTTCTGATGTTGCCTCAGTCGTTTCTCCGCATCTTACACTGTAATTTTTAAAAATAAGCAATGGAAGCAACTCATGCAGCGCGTTTACACTCTCCTTCAGATTTGAATCAGAAAATCCGATGAGATGCTCTATGTGGCATGCAACACCCCTCTGCTCTATTTCAAGAAGAGATTCTCTTATCTTCGAAATTATCGCATGACGGCAGCAATTCACAATACTTACCTGACAGCTGAAACATTTTTTATAAGAGGCGTTTTTTACTATGGCAAATATGTCCTTTATCGATCTTAGATATTTGTCTCCATCATATAAGATAACATCATAATTTAAATCTTCTGAATCTTCCTGTGTACCGAACAGCATATCCGCTATTTCTTCTCTGGCAGACAGGGTATTCTCGTCCATATTAATAAGGCTCATGTAATAATCAAGCTCGATTATTTCCTTGCCTGTAAAATTCAGGGTGGAAATTATTGCATTGACTGCCTCCTGCGAGGGTTGCTGTGTGCCGTTGAGTATTCGATAAAAGCTGGAACGGCTTATTTTTGATTTGTACAGAAATTCATCGACTCTCATCGAGCGATCCTTCATCTTTGATTTCAGATATTCACCAAGAGACTGCGACATTATACCACCTACCTGTTTCCCTATATTTTCCCATATTTTACTTTATTGACATAATAAAGCATTATTCGACAATTGTCAACGAACACTCATGCTGTTTCATGGCGTTTTGGAATTGTCCCCAAAAAATCCCAGACAATTATTGACAAATCCCGAAACATATCATATAATATCACAGAAAATAGACAAATAATTTGTATCTAACGAAAAACATTGTATTGAAGGCGATTTTTGTGGAGCGCGTTCAATACAATGTTTTTTATACTATTTTATGCTGTTTTTTCAATACGTCTTCTCCAGTTTCCTGTCCAGTAGCGGATAAGGCACACGATACCCGTTGTTGCCCATGTCGCTCCTGTGGTCATCCACACTGCCCACCAGCCCAGCGCCGGTATAAGCAGGAAGAGTTGGGAATATACAACTCTGCCTGCTACCTCTACAAAGCCGTTGAACATGGCAAATGCAGCATCTCCGCAGCCGTTCAGAAGTGCTCTTGGCACATAGATCATGCCAAGTCCGAAATAGAACAGACTGGTTATTCTCAACGCCTTTGCTGCGATGTCTATTACTGCGGTATCATCTACAAAGAAGCCTGCGATGGTGCTTCCGAAGGTATAAAACAGAGGTATCAGGCAAAGGCTGAAAATAAGTACTACTATAACACTTTGTCTGAATCCCTTCTTTATCCTGTCCACCTTGCCTGCTCCTGCATTCTGGCCTGCAAATGTGGTCATTGCAGCTGCCAGCGAACTGTAGGGTTGCTGAACGATAGACTCTATGCGTATGGTTATGGTGTGCGCTGCCATGACGTTTTCGCCAAAGCCGTTTACAACGCCCTGCAGCACCATGCAGGAAACTGCTATGGTACCGTTCTGGAGTGCAAGAGGTACTCCGATTCTGAATGATCTGCCGATTATGGACCAGTCCATCTTCGCATCTTCCCTGTTCATTCGGAAGTATTCTATCTTTTTGTATGCATAGATATAGCAGGCAATCGCAGAAACTGCCTGTGAAATGATTGTCGCAAAGGCAACACCGAATACATCCCAGCCAAAAACAATCACAAACACAAGGTCGAGTACTACATTTATAAGACAGGCTGTGATAAGAAAAATAAGCGGTGTCTTTGAATCTCCCAGGGCTCGCAGTATTGCGGCTATGCCGTTATACATGGATATGGCAATAAGTCCCAGACAGGTGGTTCTGAGATAGACAAGGGTATCGGGGAATATCTTTTCAGGAGTGCCCAGCAGACGCAGAAGCCACGGCGCAAGAATTACTCCCACTGCACTTACAATAATCGATGCGCTTATAAGCACATAATAGGAATTGGCTATGGTTTTTCGCACATTCCTGTCGTCTTTTGCACCGAAATACTGGGAAACTATTACTCCTATGCCGAGTCCCAGTCCGTTGCCGAGGGAAAAAAACAGAAAGTTAGACGATGCGCAGGAGCCTACTGCCGCCAGTGCATCCTTGCCCACGTACTGCCCTACTACAATAGAGTCGACCATGTTGTATAGCTGCTGAAAAAGGTTTCCGATAAGAAGCGGCAGGGTAAATTTAAGTATATGCTTTATGGGGCTGCCTGTTGTCATATCGGTGGTAAAATTTCTGTTCATTTTGTCCTCCGAAACAGAGATTTTTGTTTTGCTTTTTTCAAGAGGATTATAGTTATTTTCCCGCAAATATTCTACTCATCTTTTGCACATACATAAATTATTTTTATGTATGTATTTGTTGATTTACACCAATAACCATGCCTGTTTCTTTATTGAAATGGGGTGAATACCGCAATCATTCTGCTGAAATAAAGTTTTGTTATGTTATATCATTGCTTCAGAACGCAGGGAGCTGATGCTGTATGCTTTTAGTAGGTTGCTCTTTCGGTTGTTCGGGAATATAATCACCCTTGAAAGGGGCAATGTGCATGAGCTATATTACAGGAAGTGCTATCAAAGAGCTTCGCACACGAAAAGGCTATACCCAGAAGGAGCTTGCAGACAGGCTTTTTGTAAGCGAAAAGACTGTTTCAAAATGGGAAACAGGACGGGGATATCCCGACATCGGCACTCTGCCTGACCTTGCTGCCGCTTTGGGTGTATCTATTGCAGAGCTGTTTTCGGGACAGGCTGTCACTAATCTAAACCAGGCTGCAAATATGAAAAAACAGCTTTTTTACGTCTGCCCTCTTTGCGGAAATATTATTCAGTCTGTCGGGCAGGGGGTGATAAGCTGCTGCGGTATCTCCTTACCTCCCTGCGAAATCGAGGAGAAGGACACCGAGCATGAGATTACACTTGAAATCATGGACGGTGAATATGTCGTCACTCTCAGTCACCCCATGACAAAGACGCATTATATTTCCTTTATCTGCTATGTTACTGGAAGCACTTCGCAGATGTGCAAGCAGTATCCCGAGCAGGACGCAATTGCAAGGTTTACTCGGAAAGGTCACGGGTTTATCTTCGCCTTCTGCAGCAGACACGGACTTTTCAGGATTATTGTATGATGATGAAAATGGACATCATTAAAACATCCCTCTGACGAGGGATGTGGCACGGCTATGCCGTGACGGAGGGAGAGAAACGCAGAATATTCTCTGCAATCTTTCTGTGTGATGTGCGGTAGTTAGAAACGGAAAATGATTGATTTATTTCAGTCTGTGTTTTCGTCCTTTGCCAGTTCTTCCATTTCTTTTTTGCCGAGGTCGTTGGTGTACATCTTTCCGCGGTATACAAAAACTCTGCAGTAAAGAAACTCAGCAACAAGATTAATTATCATCGTACCGATAAGAATGATATATTCATTCACACCTGCCGCCTCGAGAGCGTTTCCCCACCAGAGGGAAAGAGGAGTGAATATCAGATAGAACAGTGCGACCTTGAGCATTGCAACAGGAACATTTGCGGCTGATTTGAATGTATATCTTCGATTGATTGTAAAATTCCAGAGAACAGAGAGAGTAAGCGCAATAAGATAACTCCAGCCGTATTTAAGTCCTGCAATTTCAAAAAGCAGAGTGAATGCAACGGTCTGAATAATTCCTGCCGAAACAGAGATGAAGAAAAACTTTATTCCCTGAATTATATTCTGCTTTTTGTTAGGCACAACAGCCTGTGTATCCTTGTTTTTAGCCATAATTAATCCTCCGAAAACAAAATTTCATAACAATATTATCACATTGTTTGGTGATATGCAAGATGTTTATATCTGATAAATGATATTAAGTTGACAATGGGTATGCACGGCTTTGCGGAAATTTGGATAAATATAGCAGTCAGGAGAAATATTATCTTTGATTTGGAGGAACAATATGTTATAATGTTTTCACGGCGCTGGCAGATTTGTTCTGACGAACAAATCTGGCGCCTGAGAAAACATTGCCGCTGTGCTCCGCACAGCGTAAATGACGGCGTCGCAGAGCTATTCTTACGAATAAGCCCTGACGCCTGAGAAAACATTGCCGCTGTGCATCGCACAGTGCAAATGGCGGCGTTGCCGAGCTGTTCTGCTGAACAACCTGAACGCCTGAGAAAACATTGCCGCTGTGCTGCGCACAGCGTAAATGACGGCGTCGCAGAGCTATTCTTACGAATAAGCCCTCACGCCTGAGAAAACATTGCCGCTGTGCATCGCACAGTGCAAGGTCGTCAAAAAACAACACTTGGCTCCCCTTGTCAGGGGAGCTGTCACGCAGTGACTGAGGGGTAGTAAAAAACTCATCATTTGTGCTTTTTATGTCAGCACATAACATAATCACAACAAATCAACAGAAAAGGAGACCTGTGATTTGCCCATAATAAAAACCACAGTCTGCGGAAATGGAATAAATCTGCTGTCCATCAAAGGTGACAGATACAAAACCGGTGTCGCAGCCATAAATATGTATCTTCCCATGGAAGATAAGCTTTCTGCGGCACGTGCGCTTGTACCGTATCTGCTGGTGCGTGCCTGCAGAAAATATCCTGACTACAAGACCCTGAGAAGGCATCTGTCAAAGCTTTACGGCGCGTCCATGCGGGCGGCAACGGGAATGCACGGCGACCTTCACAAGTTCAACATCGGAATAGCATTTCTTGATGACAGATACGCCATAGACTGCGAAAAGGTATCTTCTGAATGCATTGAACTGCTGCTTTCCATGCTTTTTGAGCCGCCGCTTGAAAATGGTCTGTTCAGAGCAGAGGACATTGAGGTCGAGCGACGCCTGATGCTCGA
>JAZSNZ010000226.1:0-4162 GCA_045536645.1 Acutalibacteraceae bacterium | reverse complement strand
CAGCGTAGGCTGTAAAGGTTCTGTAAAAGCCTGCGTACTGGTCATTAAGTCTTGTCTCTTCCCACTTTATTTCTGCAGGAAGTCCTGTATTGTCCGATATAATTATACCTGTCGGTTCGTCGGCACCGCCGATAATTGTTTCGTCGCTGCTGTCGTCATCAGCATCATCCGAGGGAGCTGCTGCATTATTTTCAGTGTTGTCATCGTCAACAGGATCAGTCACGACATTATCATTGACCGTACTTCCGCCGAAATTCTCCCCGACGTTGTCTGTGTCTTTCGCACAGGCGCAGAGGGAGAGCAACATTACAGATGCCATGATAATTGCAATTAGTTTTTTCATAAATTTAGTCCTCCTTATTCCTTTTCACACTTTATTATAGCAGAGCAATACAGTAAATTCAAGAAAATAAAACAGGACAGCAAAAGCTGTCCTGTTTGAAAGTGTGTTAAGTTGAGGGGCACAGCCCCTCAAACTCCTGTGTTAAGGACGCTGTCCTTAACAATCCTGCAAGCTTTTGAAAAAGCTTGAGCAAAACATTTGGAGTTTAGACGTTCCAGATTTCCTTTGCGTATTCGATGATCGTTCTGTCGCTTGAGAATGCACCTGCATTTGCAACATTTGCAAGGCATTTTTTAGCAAAGGCTTTGCTGTCGGAGTAATCTGCGATGGCCTTAAGCTTTCTCTCGCAGTAAGGGACGAGATCCTGAAGAATATAATAATGGTCGGGCTTGTGCCAGTGTGCGCCCTTGAGGATAGCATTGTAAAGCTCCTCAAACATGCCGGAATTATCATCGTCAAGTGTTCCGTCGATGAGAGAATCCATGACCTTTCTGATGTTCCCGTCCTCTTTGTATATCTTCATCGGGTCGTAGGTATTTTCAATTGCCTTGATGTCCTCTACCCTTGCGCCGAAGATATAGTTGTTCTCTTCTCCTGCTTCTCTGACTATCTCAACATTCGCGCCGTCATAGGTGCCGAGAGTCACTGCACCGTTGAGCATGAACTTCATGTTGCCCGTACCCGATGCTTCTGTTCCTGCGGTGGATATCTGCTCGGAGATATCAGCGGCAGGGGTAAGCTTTTCTGCATAGGTAACATTGTAATTTTCAACAAACAGCACCTGCATCATGCCGTTTACATCGGGGTCGGAATTTACAAGATTTCCGATTTCGTTGATAAGCTTGATTATACCCTTTGCCCTGTAATAACCGGGAGCGGCCTTTGCACCGAAGATAAAGGCTGTGGGGTTGATCTTCTTTACTCTGCCCTCTTTGATTGCATAGTAGATATAGAGGATAGAAAGAGCATTCATGAACTGGCGTTTATACTCATGGAGACGCTTTATCTGAATGTCATAGATAAAGCCTGAATCGAGAAGTCTGCCGTCGTGTGCCTTTACAAAAGCCGCCAGCTCGTTCTTCTTCTCCTGCTTTACCTTTATGAATTCATCGATGGTCTTATCGTCATCAAGGAACTTTTCAAGCTTTTTAAGCTCGTCGAGGTTCTTTATCCAGCCATCGCCGATGCGCTCGGTAATAAATTTAGAAAGCTGGGGATTTGCCAGTGCCAGCCATCTGCGCTGGGTTATGCCGTTTGTCTTGTTGTTGAAGCGCTCGGGGTATACTGCGTACCACTCTTTCAGTGCATCTTCCTTGAGTATCTCTGTGTGAAGCCATGCAACACCGTTGATGGAGTGACCTGCGTATATGGCAAGGCGTGCCATGTGGATAACACCGCCTGTTATGATGTGGTAAATCTCAGCATCCTTGCCCTTTATGCCCTTCTTCATAAATTCAGAACGCATACGTCTGTCGATCATGACAACAAAGTCGTAAACCTCGGGAATTACACTGAAGAACAGCTTTGTGCTCCACTTTTCGAGAGCCTCTGCCATGACGGTGTGGTTGGTATATGCAAAGGTCTTCTGAGCGATTTCGAATGCGCATTCAAAATCCAGTCCCTTTTCGTCAACGAGAATGCGCATAAGCTCGGGGATAGCAACAACAGGGTGTGTATCGTTGAGCTGGATAGCATAGGTCTCGGGGAATTTTCCCCATTCAGAGCCGAACTTTGTTTCAAAGCGTCTGACCATGTCACGCACTGATGCGGCAGAGAAAAAGTACTCCTGCTTAAGTCTAAGTCTCTTGCCCTCTTCGGTTTCATCGTTGGGGTAAAGAGTGTCGGAGATCTGCTCTGCTCTTGTTCTCTCTGCTACAGATTCTTCGCGTAGATTTCTGTTGAACTTGTCAAAATCGAACTTATTGACAGGCTCGCTCTGCCAGAGCCTGAGAGTATTTACTGTATTTCCGCCGTAGCCGATAACGGGCATATCGTAAGGCACTGCCCAAACCTGCTGGTCGGCGTATTCGATGAGTATCTTCTCGTCCTCTCTGCGGACAGACCATGGGTCGCCGCAGGAAAGCCAGTCGTCTGCATATTCCTTCTGGAAGCCGTTCTCTATCCTCTGCTTGAAAAGGCCGTATCGATAGCGGATTCCGTAGCCGTCGAGGGGGATATCGTGAGTTGCGGCGGAATCGAGGAAGCAGGCGGCAAGTCTGCCGAGACCGCCGTTGCCCAGTGCATCGTCCTCGATCTCCTCAAACATTCCTATATCTCTGCCCTCTGATTCAAGGATAGCCTTTGTGTCGTCAAGCAGTCCCAGATTCATAAGGTTGCTGTAGATAAGTCTGCCAACAAGAAATTCTGCTGAGAGATAAGATGCTCTCTTTGTTTTCTCTGTCTTGTTGCAGTTTTTATATGCATATGCACAGGCAGCACGG
The DNA here is from genome assembly GCA_045536645.1 of Acutalibacteraceae bacterium. GTDB lineage: Bacteria > Bacillota > Clostridia > Oscillospirales > Acutalibacteraceae > JAISGQ01. Next base: position 1,378 of record JAZSNZ010000226.1, on the reverse strand, counting down.
GAAACTGCCTCGTAAAGCTCCATAACAGTTGCTGTTGCGATATTTTTGCCTGAAAGCTCCAGTATCTTTTCAATATCGCCCTTGTAGTTTGCGTTCATTATATTCCTCCGATTTTATCTGTCGTAAGTGACAGTAAGTGTCTTTATCCGCTCTGCAAGCTCTTCTGTCAGGTATTCGGGCAATGCTCGCCATTCCCAGTTGCCGCCGACGGTGGATGGGTAATTTATGCGAGCCTCGTTATCAAGCTCCAGATAATCCTGCATCTGGAATATCACCGTATCCGCTACGCTTGCATATCCAAGCTTTATTGCCGCCTTCGGCATGTCGCAGGTGCGCTTTACATTGAGATATTCCTTTATGAATTTAAGCTGTTTCGGCTTCTGCTTTGCAAAATAGCCTTTTAAGGTGTCGTTATCATGGGTGCCGCCGTAGCAGACGCAGTTTGCCTCATAATGATGGGGCAGGAATGTATTTTTTGCATCTGAATCAAAGCCGAAAACAAGCACCTTCATGCCTGGATAACCCACTTTTTTAAGAAGCTGCTGGACAGGTCTGAGAACTACGCCAAGGTCTTCGGCGATTATCCTCGATTCTCCGATAGCTTCGTTTATTGCTTCGATAAGCTCTATTCCGGGACCTTCAAGATATTCGCCGATCATGGCTGTCTCGCTGTCGGCAGGGATCGAATAGTAACGGACTATTCCGATAAAATGGTCTATTCTGATTATATCATAAAGCTTTGCAGAAAAGCTCATTCGCTTTTTCCACCATGTAAAGCCGTCTTTTTTCATAAACGCCCAGTCGTAGATGGGGTTTCCCCAGAGCTGACCTGTGGCGGAGAAATAATCGGGGGGAACTCCCGCTACAGAAGTCGGGCGCTTTCTTTCATCCAGCAGGAACTGCTCGGGATTTGCCCATGTATCGGCACTGTCCATTGCTACATAGATGGGAATATCGCCGATTATCTGCACTCCGATATTGTTTACATAATTTCTCAGCTTATTCCACTGCTCATAGAATTTAAACTGCAGGAACCACCAGAAATCTATTTCTTCGTTGAGTTCTTTTCTGTATTTTTCCGTTGCTTCCTTTTCGCACATTCTGATAGGCTCTTCCCATTCAAGCCATGATTTGTTGTCAAACTCGAATTTAAGCGCCATGTAGAAGCAGTAGTCATCAAGGGCGTCCTTGTTTTCCTCTTTGAATGAGAGGAATGCTTCGTCCTTTTTGTCGCTGTTTGAGTATGCTTTTTTCAGCACCTTGAATCGGGATTCGTAAATCTTTGCGTAATCGACCTTTTCCGCATCTTCTCCCCAGTCTTCTTTTTCTGCATCAGCTTTTGTTATAAGCCCTTCCTCGATAAGGGTCTCAAGGTCGA
>JAZSNZ010000268.1:0-3079 GCA_045536645.1 Acutalibacteraceae bacterium | reverse complement strand
GCTTGATAAGAAGAACGCAGGTGAAGACGAGGTCAGTGACGAAAACCGCTTTACAAGAAAAAAGAATAAGGAACAGAAGAATGATCTGTTCGATGCCGCAGGACTTGATGATGAGCTGCCTGCAGACAGCTTCAACGATTTTGAAAGGTTCGATGATGAATTCGTAATCGAACCGCAGGTGGAGGAAACTGACAGAAAGAGCCAGTTTGCACCCCCCAGCCAGCAGCTTCGTGAAAAGGGCTTTTTCGGAAGAAGAAATGCCGAAGAGCCTTACACCGAGAACGAGGATTTCGAGAACGAAGATTTCGAAAGCGAGGAGACTGTCTGGAGCGAACCCGAATATGATACAGACTTTGAACCTCATTTTGACAGTGGCTTTGAAAACGAGGAATTTGCGGAAGAGGAATTCGCAGATGAGGAGTTTGAGGCTCCTGTAATCGCATTCGGTGATCCCGTTCCCACTGAGGAAACATCGGAAGAAGAGACATATTCTGAGGAGCAGTTCGAGGAGAACGTACCCTTTGAGGAAGAGAATGTACCCGAAATTTCCTTTGAAGAGTATACAGAGGTATCATATGAAGATGCTCAGTACACAGAGTCTGAACAGGAGATGCCTGCTCAGGAGGAGATTATTCCCGAACCTGTTGCAGAGTCCGAGCAGAGCGAGCCGCAGAACAGCCTGCTGCTCAAGGACGTAGCTCCCGGCATGGTCATCGCATCCCAGGCTCCCGGACAGACCCTTGAATCCTTCTATGCCGACATGAGCGAAGAGGATATCATCTACCGTGACTGTGTCGAAGTGTGGTCAAGTGCTGCAAAAAATCCCATGATGAAGATACTCGAAAAGCTCAAGAGCATTGATGACAAGAAGGTCGCAGGTGAGCTTGGAAGAGACTGCGAATACGTCAACGCAATGATCGACAGAATGCTGTACTTTACACAGCTTGAAATGATAGACCAGGCGCTCAATATGCAGGTATACAATTATTCTGTGCTTGTAAAGGAATGCCTCAAGCGCTTCTCACCCTTCTTTACCGAAAAGAAGATAAGCCTTCTCTGGAAGGGTCTTGACGTAAATGTAATTACCGACAAGCGCTGGTTCATCTTTGCCATGACGCAGATAATTTTCAACTCTATCGAATTTACCCCCCACGGCGGCAAGATAGCAGTATCGGCAAAGAAGACCGATGACTATGTTGATCTTATCATCGACGACAGTGGTGAGGGCGTAGACGAGGAAGAACTGCCCTATGTATTTACCGCAGGCTTCATGGGTGACGAAGCTCCCAATCCCGATGATACCCGTACCGGTATGGGACTGTTCATCACAAGAAGTGTCCTGCAGAAGCTGGGCGGCGAATGTATGGCCGAATCATCCAAGGGCAAGGGCATGAGAATAGTTATAAGACTCCCTGCAATGAAAGAAGAAACTGAAAACTGATTATGAATCCCCATCACAGGACTCGGTGATGGGGATTGCATATTTATGCAATCAGTGCGCTTTTTATTCATTGTCAGGAAAGTGTAAATCAGCAGTAAAATGATGTGAAATTTCCAAAAGATAAATTCCACATCATTTAAAAAATGCTATATGCATGGACAAAAAATCCACCCATACAATAAGTGGTGCTTTTTTTGAAAGAAATACAAAATGTGTTGACAAATGCTAATTTAGAATGTATAATGCAGATGATGAGAGGAGAAATTCTCGAATCCTGACATTTGACAACGTCTTCATAATCGTTCCCCATCCACAAACCACGAAACCACCCTCGAAAGAGGGTGGTTTCGTGGTTATATGACTTTTGGGAGAGATGTTAAGATGTCTCCATTGAGTTGACAATACTATAATATATATGGTAAAATATACTGATTAAATCGATGTTTTGAGGTGGCGTTGCTATGATAAGGAGCATGACAGGCTACGGCAGAGCACAGGCAGTCGTAGACGGACTTGATATTACGGTTGAAATCAAATCGGTCAACCACAGATATTTTGAATTTTCCGCAAGAACTCCAAGAGGATATTCCTTTGTCGAGGAGAAGCTCAAATCCTACGCACAGTCGAGGGTATCCCGAGGCAAGATAGATATGTATGTGACCATCGTCGCAGTGGACAATCCTGCCTGCGAGGTAGTTCTCAACGAAGCTCTTGCACAGAGCTATGTTGATGCTATCCGAAAAATATCGGAGGTAACAGGAGTCAGAGACGATTTGTCCAATGCAGTAGTTGCAAGATATCAGGATATTTTCACTGTCAGAAGAGCAGTAGCGGACGAAGAGCAGGTCTGCGAAAATATAATGACAGTAGTCAGAGAAGCGATGGATCGCTTTGTTGAAATGCGTGAAGCGGAGGGCGCAAAGATGCGCGCCGATGTTGAAAGCAGAGTAGAGACCATAAAGGGTTATGTGGCGAAAATTGAGGAGCGTTCTCCTCAGACAGTTGCAGAGTACATGCAGAAGCTCAGAGCAAAAATATCAGACCTTCTGGGCGGTGCTACAGTTGATGAGCAGCGCCTTATCACCGAGGTTGCCATATACGCTGACAAAGTGGCGGTTGCAGAGGAAACAGTAAGACTTCGCAGCCACTTCGACCAGCTTGCACAGATGATGGAATCGGGCGAGGCAATAGGCAGAAAGCTCGACTTCCTTGTACAGGAAATGAACAGAGAAACAAATACAATTGGCTCAAAAGCTCAGGACGTGACACTTGCACATATTGTAGTTGACGTTAAAGCAGAGCTTGAAAAGATAAGAGAGCAGATACAGAACATAGAATAGGAGACATATAAATGAAACTTATAAATATAGGCTTCGGCAACATGGTTTCGGCAAACCGTCTTGTTGCAATTGTCAGTCCTGAATCTGCACCGATCAAGAGAATAATACAGGACTCAAGAGACCGAGGCTCGCTGATAGATGCAACCTACGGCAGAAGAACAAGAGCGGTAATCATTACCGACAGTGACCACGTGGTGCTGTCCGCTCTTCAGCCTGAAACTATAGCCAACAGACTTAACGATCGTGAAGTCGATGATGAGGAGGAGCTCGATGAAGAATAATTGCAGAGGACTTATCA